>CAMBCW010000016.1 GCA_945864925.1 uncultured Clostridia bacterium | reverse complement strand
AAAGTACATAGCGTCGCCTCCTTTCTGAATTTGGGCATGAAAAAAGCCGCAGACTGTTTCAAGATCTGCGGCTGGGCCAGAAACAGAAAAGGATGCTGTCATGTGTGACAACACCCTTTTTCTGTGCAATATTTGGTTTTTGTACCGCGCCTCATTTTCCGCTGCCCTAAAAAACATTGATTTTAGTGGATTTTCTCATGTTTTCTTATGGCAACGCTCCATTGGGGAGGCTTTTGACCCTATGCCAATGGATTACAGCTCGATCTGCACGCCAGCCTTCTCCAGGATGGTGGGAACATTCTTCTCTGCGCCGATGGCCATGATATGGACGCCATCGCACAGGTGCTGATCCTTGATCTGGGCAATCATCTCGGCAGCCATTTCAATGCCCATCTGCATGGGCAGGCCCTTGACGCCCTTCTCCTTGCCTTCCGCAGCAGCGGCGGCCAGACGGTCGATCATGTGCTGGGGCACGGCGATGCCGGGGACGTTCTCGTTCATATACCGGGCCATGCCGGCGGCCTTCAGGGGGATGATACCAGCCATGATGTGGGTCTTGATGCCAGCCTTGTCCACTTCGTCCAGGAAGCGCTTGAACTGCTCCAGGTCAAAGATGCCCTGGGTCTGGATGTACTTCGCACCGGCATCCACCTTCTGCCGCAGCTTGTTGATCTGCAGGAAAATGGGCTCATAGACCGGGGTCACGCAGGCGCCCTTGTAGAACTTGGGGGTCTGGGCCAGGTCATTGCCGCCGCAGTCCTTGCCGGTGATCTCCATGGTGGAGAGCATCCGCAGGATGCCCACGGAGTCCAGGTCATAGACCGGCTTGGAGTTGGGGCAGTCGCCCACGGTGGGGTGGTCGCCGGTCAGAGCCAGCATGGTGTCGATGCCGAAGGCGGCAGCGGAGAGCATGTCGCCCATGATGGCCATACGGCTGCGGTCGCGGCCGGTCATCTGCAGGATAGGCTCATAGCCGGCCAGCTTCAGCTTGGCGCACAGGCCCAGAGAGGTGGCCTTCAGGCTGGCAGACTGCATATCGGTGACGTTGATGCCGTGAACCTTGCCGTTCAGCAGCGCAGCAGCCTCCAGCTGCTCGGAGAAGTCGTAGCCCTTGGGGGGCGCCATTTCCGCGGTGACGCCAAACTTTCCGCTTTCCAGTGCTTTCTCTAACAGGCTCATTACTTCTTCCCCCTAATGTTGACAGTTCTGGGATAGGCGACATCCTGATAACCCTTGTCCTCCCGGGTCTGGGACAGCTTTTCCAGCTGGTTGAGGCCCTTCAGGCGGTTGTAGATCAGAACCCAGGCGCAGTCGTTCTCCGGATTGACCTCGCACTTGCCGTTTTTGGCGCCGCCGCAGGGGCCGTTGACCAGGCTCTTGGCGCAGCGGGAAATGGGGCAGATACCGCCGGTGGTGCCCAGGACGCAGTTGCCGCACAGATGGCAGGCCTCCTCAAACAGGCCCAGCTTCTTGGCTTCGCCCAGGAACATGGTGTTGTTGGAGGGGTAGACCGGAACGTTGATGTTATTGGCGATGACCTGCACGCCGTCGCCGCAGGACATACCCACGACGCAGTCCAGGTTCTGGTTCTGGAAGGGCTTCAGGGTGCCGCGGACGCCCAGGTTCATGCAGCAGTACTCCGCCACGCCCGTGACCACCACGGTCTTGCCATGGGCCTCCAGATAATCCTTGAGCGCCTTGATCTCCTTTTCGCCGCCGGTGGCGCAGGCCGTGGCGCAGCTGCTGCAGCCGACGATGCCGATGCGCTTGGCGTCGCCGATCATGGCCATCAGCTCTTCGATCGGTTTCTTTTGCGTAATAATCATAGCGTGATCTCCTTTTCGACGGCCCGGGGGCCGATCATGTACCTCCCTTAAAGAATAATACAAAACCGCCGGGAAAGCAAGAGCGCCAAGGCCAAAAATGCACGAAAATTTGGTTTTGTTTGGGTTTCCTCCTTTCCGGGCCGTGGAGTCAGGTGGGATTTTCATTGTTCACAAATTGTTTTCGCCCCGGCAATTGCAAAAAACCAGAGCGTGTGGTAGAGTAGTGAGGATATGAGTTTCCGGGGAGGAAGGGTCTTGAAGCGCAAATGGATCGCGCCGGCGGCAGTGGGATGTCTGCTGGCGCTGGTGGTGGCCTGCATCGCCCTGGCCTCCGGCAGCCGTGGGCCGGTGCTTGTCTGCGGGGACTATGCTCTGGACAATACGGAGCTGGCCTATTACTATTGGAGCGAGTATTTCTATTTTTCCGAGGCCTATGGCAGCTATTTGGACGGCACTGTGGATTTCTCCCGTCCCCTGGACCAGCAGCCCTGGTCCGAGGATCAGACCTGGCAGGACTATCTGCTGGAGGAAACTCTGGACACCGTCCGCCAGACCATGTCCATGGTATTTCAGGCCCAGGCGGAGGGGTTCTCCATGCCGGAGGACTACGCCGGCACCTATCAGCAGGTGCTGGTGAATTTCTCCTCGGCGGCCCAGACGGGCGGCTATGCCTCCCTGGACGCCTATCTGCAGGCCAGCTACGGCAGCGGCGCCAGTCGGGAGAGCTTTGAGTCCTACCTCTATCACGCCCATTTGGCGGCGGCCTACGCCGACCATCTGCTGGAGGAGATTCAGCCCACGGATCAGGAGGTCCGGGATTATTTCCAGCTGCACCGGGGAGAATATGAGGAGGACAGCGGCTACGATCCGGAGGATGAGGACCAATGGCTGGACGCCGTCCGGGAGGACCTGCGGAACGAAACCTATCAGAACCAGTTCCGGGCCATCTGCAGCCAATACGATTTCCAGGTGAACTACAGCGCCGCCGTGCTGACCCCGCCGGCAGGCCTGTACGAATAAAGACGAATTCCGTGAAGAAAGTGAGTGTACAACATGAAAATCTGTGAGCATTGCCACGCAGTTCAGGAGGATGACGCAGTCGTCTGTTCCGCTTGCGGTGCGTCCATGTCCCAGGAGGCCGCACCGGCGGCAGAGCCGTCCCCGAAAAAGAACAAGCATGGGCTGATCATCGGCATTGCCGCTGTGGTGGTCATTGCAGCAGTGGGCGTGGGGCTGTTCTTCGGCCTGCGCAAGCCTGAAGAGCTCCCGTCGGAGGAGGCCCCCGCAATGGATGCGGAAACCATTGACGGTGAGGATGCCGCATCGGCAGGAAACCGCCTGACGGCCACCGACATCCACCACATCAACGCCTATGGCTATCCCTCCTATTCCATCCATTATGAGACTGACGAAAACGGTGAGGCCGTCTATTCCTACCTGGACAAAGACGGACAGGCTGTAACTGTGGATCCGGCAGAATTGGATGCCTGGATGGATGAAATTGTGGCCGTCTGCGGCGACCAGAAGCTGACCAACCGGGAGCTGCAGTACTATTATAACGACCAGATCTATACCTTCTACAACATGTATGGCAGCTATTTGAGCTTCTTTATGGACACCTCCAAGGGCTTTGACGAGCAGCTGGCCATGGACCAGTCCTCCACCTGGCAGCAGAGCTTCCTGGACGCCTCCGTGGAAATGTTCCGGCAGGTGTCCGCCCTGTACCAGGATGCCCAGGCAAAGGGCTTCACCCCGTCTGAAGAGGATCAGGCCTATATTGATCAGGTGACGGATCTGGAAACCATGGCAGCCCAGTATGGCTACACCGACGTGGAGCAGTTCGTGGCGGACTATGCCGGCCCCGGCGCCACGGTGGACAGCTACCGCGCTTATATGCAGGCCACCCTCCTGGCCAACCTCTATGCCAGCCATTTGGCTGAGGCCCTGGAGGTGACGGACCAGGATGTGGAAGATTACTATGACGCCAACGCCAGCACCATCCAGAGCAATTATGGCATCACCAAGGTGGACAAGAATGTGATCAATGTGCGGCACATCCTGATCCAGCCGGAGCAGAGCACGGCAGAGGACGGTTCCGCCACCATCACCGACGAAGCCTGGGCGGCCGCCGAAGCGGAGGCCCAGCGGATTTACCAGCTGTGGCAGGACGGCGAGGCCACGGAGGACAGCTTTGCAGCGCTGGCCGGCGAATATTCCACCGACGGCGGCAGCAGCGCCAACGGCGGCCTGTATGAGGACGTGTACCCCGGCCAGATGGTCACGGAATTCAACGACTGGTGCTTTGCCGATGGCCGCCAGGCCGGCGACCACGGCATCGTCAAGACCTCTTACGGCTATCACATCATGTTCTTCTCCGGCGAGGGCGATTATATCTACTGGAGAATGGCCGCGGAGGACCTGTGCAGAAGTGAAATTGCCGCCAAGGACCGCCAGGAGCTGGCAAACAGCTATGCCAACGTCATCGATCTGAGCAAGGCCATTCTGCTGGACGCCGTGGCGCCTTCGGCGCCGGCCACCGAGGCGGAATCGTAATTTGCCCTGCCATCAAGCAGCTATGAAGAAACTTCTCTTTTTCGTGAATCCCCGGGCCGGACAGATGGAGCTGCGTCATCATCTGATGGATATGATCGACGTACTGACTGCCGGAGGCTACGACGTCACCGTCCACCCCACCCAGAGTCCCCGGGACCTGACGGAACTGATCGCCCGGGAGGGCAGCAGCTATGACCTGGTGGTCTGCGCCGGCGGAGACGGCACTCTCAACGAAGCGGTTTCCGGTCTCATGCAGTTGGAAAACCGGCCGGCTCTGGGCTATATCCCCGGCGGGACCTGCAATGATGTGGCCACCACCCTGGGCATTCCCCGGGATCCGGTGGAGGCCGCCCGGAATGTGATTTCCGGTCACCCCCAGAGCATCGACATCGGACGCTTCGGCCCGGACCGGTGGTTCACCTATGTGGCAGGCTTCGGCGCCTTCACCGATGTGGCCTACGAAACGCCGCAGCAGGAAAAGCGGGTTCTGGGCCGCCTGGCTTATCTGCTGAAAGGCGCCAAGTCTCTGGGGGATATCCGTCCCATTCCCATGCGCATGGAGGTCAACGGCACCGTCATCGAGGACGAGGTGCTCCTGGGCCTGGTGTGCTCCACCACCAGTGTGGGCGGCTTCCGGGCCTCTTCCGCCACCATGAAGGACGTCTCCCTAGACGACGGCCTCTCTGAGGTCATCGTGGCCAAGAACATCACCACCCTCCAGGATCTCAACGCCCTGGGCACCCTGCTGGTGAAGCGGGAGTTTGATCCCAGCTTCTTCTATACCTTCCAGACCAACCATATCCGGTTCGAATTCCCTGCTCCGGTAAAATGGACCCTGGACGGCGAATTCGGCGGCGCCGTGTCCTCCGTGGAGCTGCGCAACTGCAACAAAGCCGTGGAAATTCTGGTCCCCTGACAAAACAAAATCCCCGGAGACGCGCCTGGACGCGTCCTCCGGGGATTTTTTCTGTTGGTCAGGCGGTTCCGCCGTCAATATGGCGCTGGATGCGGCCCATGATCATGTCCAGGGCCACCAGGTTTTTGCCGCCCTCGGGCACCACAATGTTGGCGTTTTTCTTGCTGGGCTCCACGAACTGCTCGTGCATGGGCTTTACCGTGTCCAGATACTGGGCGATGACAGACTCGATGGTGCGGCCCCGCTTCTTCACATCCCGTTTGATACGGCGGCACAGGCGCACGTCGGCGTCGGCGTCCACAAAAATCTTGATGTCCATCTGGTCGCACAGCTCCCGGTTCTCGAAAATCAGGATGCCCTCCACCAGAATCACCCGGGTGGGTACGATCAGGGTCACCTCGCTGCTGCGGTTGTGCACCGTGTAGTCGTACACCGGGCAGTGGATGGAGCGGCCCTGCTTCAAAAGCTTCAGATGCTCGATCATCAGGTCCGTGTCAAAGGCGTCGGGGTGGTCGTAGTTCAGCAGGCTCCGCTCCTCGTAGGTCAGGTCGTCGTGGGCCTTGTAGTAGTTGTCATGGCTCAGAACCGTGATGTTCTCGCCGAAGCGGGCAATCAGGTTCTTCACCAGGGTGGTCTTGCCGCTGCCGGTGCCGCCGGCGATGCCGATAATCATGATGTCAGACATGAACAATCCCCCTAGCGCACAATGTCATAGATGAGCGGCTGCGGCGCCGGCGCCGCGTCGCCCCAGGTCAACGCTGACAGGAACCGGGCCTCAGCGTCGGACACCAGGGCTTCGTCGCTTGTATGGAGCCAGGCCAGCACATCTCCCCGGCGCACCAAATTACCGGTCTTTTTCTCCAGGACGATGCCGGCGCTGTAGTCGATGGGGTCGTCCTTCTTCATGCGGCCGGCGCCCAGCATGGAGGAACTGACGCCCACCTGGGCCGCGTCCATGTGGATCAGCCAGCCGTCCCGGTCGGCCAGGACGGGTACCACCACGGACGCCCGGGGCAGTCTGGAAAAGTCCGGGTCGCCGCCCTGGGCCGCAATCCAAGCCTCCATGGTGGCCAGGGCTTTTCCGGAATCCAACGCCTCCAGCACCCGGCGATGGGCCTCCTCGGGGCTCCATCCGTGGCACAGGGACAGCAGGTTGGCCGCCAGGGCCGCGCAGATCTCCCGCAGGTCGCCGGGCTTGCCCTTGAGCACCTCCACCGCCTCCAGAACCTCCAGGGCGTTGCCCACGTTGTGGCCCAGGGGGATGTCCATATTGGTGATCAGGGCCGCCACATTGCGGCCGCAGGCCTTGCCGATGGCCACCATTTTCTCCGCCAGGACACGGCCGTCGGCCTCGGTCTTCATAAAGGCGCCGGAGCCGCATTTCACGTCCAGGACGATGGAGTGGGCGCCTGCCGCCAGTTTTTTGGACATGATGGAGGCGGCGATCAAAGGCACGGAGTCAATGGTGGCCGTCACGTCCCGCAGGGCGTAGAGCTTCTTGTCCGCCGGCGTCAGATTGCCGCTCTGGCCGATGACGGCCACGCCGATGTCCTCCACCTGGGTGCGGAATTCCTCCGCCGTCAGGGTGGTGCGGAAGCCGGCAAAGGACTCCAGCTTGTCCACAGTGCCGCCGGTGTGGCCCAGGCCCCGGCCGGACATTTTTGCCATCTTACCGCCCAGGGAAGCCACGATGGGGGCCACAATCAGGGTGGTCTTGTCACCCACGCCGCCGGTGGAGTGTTTGTCCACGGACAGATTGCCGAAGCAGCTGAGATCCACCGTGTCGCCGGAGCGCATCATGGCGTCGGTGAGGACAGCGGTTTCGTGGTCGTCCATGCCCCGGAACCACACCGCCATGGCCCAGGCGGCCATCTGATAGTCGGGAATGGAGCCGTCGGTATAGCCGCCGATCAGAAAGCGGATTTCCTCGTCGGAGAGGACGCCGCCGTTGCGTTTTTTCTCGATCAAATCAACAGTTCGCATGAAAAACCTCCCGTTAAGCTCCAAGCCCCCTCTGTGCAGAGGCACAAGGGGGCTTGTGTGAGTTGGAAATTGCGGTCCTATCGCTGTCCCTTGTCATAGGGGACGCCCTCAGCCTTGGGGGCGCGGGAATTCTTGGAAGTGAAGGCCAGAATGATCATGGAGGCGATGAAGGGCATCATGTTGTAGACTTCCTTGGTCAGGTTCAAGGCGGTCAGGAAGGTGGAGTCATAGATATTGGCCAGGGCCTTGAACACAGCGAAGAACATGGCTGCCAGGAAGATTCTGCCCGGCTTCCATTGGCCGAAAATCATAACGGCGATGGCCAGGAAGCCCATGCCGGTGACGCCGCTTTCGAAATTCCACACCTGCACGGCGGGGACAATGTACGCCAGACCGCCGATGCCGCCCAGGAATCCGGAGATCAGCACGCCGCACCAGCGCATCCGATAGACGTTGATGCCCACGGAATCTGCTGCCTGGGGATGCTCGCCGCAGGCCATCAGGCGCATGCCGAAGCGGGTCCGGTAGAGCACCACAATGGCGATCACCAGCAGCGCCAGGCCCACGAACAGGAACACATTGACCGTGATGGGGCCGATGTTGAAGATGAAGTCGCTATTGACGAAGCTGAGCTTGGGGGACTGGGTGCCGGTGCCGCCGGACATGGTGTTGTTGTAGCGCTTCACCAGCACCAGAGCCAGGGCTGTGGCCAGCAGGTTCAGGGCCGTGCCGCCGATGGTCTGGTCCGCTTTCAGATTTATGGACGCAAAGGCCAGCAGGGCCGAGTAGACCACACCTGCCGCGGCAGCCGTGCAGATGCTGATCAGGACCTTCATGAACGAGGAGGTTCCCGCCGGCAGCATCACCAGCACCAGCAGGCCAAAGACGCCGCCGATGACCATGATGCCTTCCATGGCGATGTTGATGATGCCGGAATGCTCAGAGAAGCAGGCGCCCAGAGCCACCAGCATCAGCACAATTCCGTAAATCAGCGTATATTTGATCAGCAGTGTCATTGCGCTTGTCCCTCCTTTGCCTTTTTGCCGCCCTTGAGCCAGCCCATGACCTTACCCTTGAACAGGCTGGAGAAGGCGCACAGGTAGATGATAATACCGGAAACCACATCAGCAATCTCACCGGGGAAATAGACCTGCGTCATCTGGGCGCCGCCGGTGGACAGATGCGAGATGAACAGGCCCGAGAAAATACAGCCGATGGGATTCAGGCTGGCCAGAAGCGCCACAGAGATGCCGTCAAAGCCTGCAGAGGGCAGAACCGTGGAGTCTTGGGGATTCCACTGGGCACCGCCGGCCAGGTAATACAGGCCGGCGCCGAAGCCCGCCAGGGCGCCGGCAATGACCATGGACAGAACGATGGAACGCTTTTCGTTGATGCCGGCATACTTGGCCGCCTGGGCATTGCTGCCGCAGGCCTTCAGCTCATAGCCAAAGGTGGTCTTGTTCAGCACAATCAGGATCACGATGGCCACCAGAATGGCCAGGAAGATGGCAATGGAGATGGAGCCGTACTTGAAGGTCTGGAACATGTCCCAACCGAAAATCTTGGAGGGGATCACGGACTGGGGGCTGACCTCCTTGATGGCGTAGGTCTCCGCCTTTTTCAGGTTGAACATGGCGCCGGAGCCGCGGCCGTAGATGATAGTGTTGACGGCATAGAGGCCGATCCAGTTGAACATGATGGAGGTGATGACCTCGTTGATGTTGAGGAAGGCCTTGAACAGGCCCGGGATGGCGCCCCACAGGGCACCGAACAGGGTGGCCACCAGCAGGCAGGCCCACCAGGGCAGGTGCAGGATGATGGCGCTGTACATGCCGCCGAAGGCGCCCAGGGTGTACTGGCCGGCGGCGCCGATGTTGAACAGGCCGGTCTTGAAGGCGAAGGCCACGGACAGGCCGCACATGATCAGGGGCGCGGCCTCCACGATCTCCTGGCCCACGGTCATCCAGTTCATGCCGACCTTGGCCAGGGTTTCATTGCCCACATTGCGGAAGCCGGCCTGAATGATGGGCACAAAGCCGTCCTTCCAGGCATGCTGGGCGTCCAGAATCAGCAGGAACAGCAGGCCCAGAACCAGGCCCACCACAATGCAGATCAGCGCCGCGATCACGGACGTCAGACCGCCCATGCTCCGCTCCAGGAGCGGACTCTGGTTTTTCTTCTTCATTTCCGCTCCCTCCTTACAGTTCCATCCGCTTGGCGCCGGCCATATACAGGCCCAGCTCCTCGACGGTGACGGTCTTGGGGTCGAACTGGCCCACGATTTCTCCCTCGTACATGACCAGAATTCGGTCGGACAGGTTCATGACCTCGTCCAGCTCCAGGGAGACCAGCAGCACGGCCTTGCCCGCGTCCCGGACAGCCACAATCTGCTGATGGATATACTCGATGGCGCCCACGTCCAGGCCGCGGGTGGGCTGGACGGCGATGAGCAGTTCGGGATCCTTGTCAATCTCCCGGGCCACGATGGCCTTCTGCTGGTTGCCGCCGGACATGGAACGGGCCACGGTGACGCTGCCCTGTCCGCTGCGGACGTCGTACTGCTCAATGAGCCGGTCGGAATATTCCCGCACGGCGTCAAACTTGATGAAGCCGCCCTTCTGGAACTGAGGCTGCCAGTAGCGCTGGAGCACCATGTTCTGCTCCAGGGTGAAGTCCAGCACCAGGCCATGCTTGTGCCGGTCTTCGGGAATATGGCTCATACCGTCCTTGCTGCGCTGCCGGATGGGGGCCTTGGAGATATCCTTTCCGCAGAGGGTGATGGTGCCGGCCGACATGGCATCCAGGCCGGTCAGGGCATGGATGAACTGGGTCTGGCCATTGCCCTCGATGCCGGCCAGGCAGACGATCTCGCCCCGGCGCACCTGGAAGGACACATCCTTGACGGCGTTGTTCTTGTGGAGCTTGGAGGGCACGGTGACATGCTGCACATCCAGTACCACCTCTCCCGGCTGGGCCGGGGCCTTGTCCACCTTGAAATTGACCTGGCGGCCCACCATCATGGCGGACAGCTCCTCCACCGTGGTATTCTTGGTCTCCACGGTGCCGATGTACTTGCCCTTGCGCAGGACCGTGCAGCGGTCGGCCACGGCCATGATTTCCGCCAGCTTGTGGGAGATGAACAGGATGCTCTTGCCCTCGGCAGCCAGGTTCTTCATGATCTGCATGAGCTCATCGATTTCCTGCGGCGTCAGGACGGCGGTAGGCTCGTCGAAGATCAGAATCTCGTTGTCCCGGTAGAGCATCTTCAGAATTTCCGTCCGCTGCTGCATGCCCACGGAGATATCCTCCACCAGGGCATCCAGATCGACCTTCAGACCATACTGCTCTGACAGCCGCAGGACCTTCTCCCGGGCTTCCTTTTTCTGCAGGAAACCCAGCTTGTTGGGCTCCACGCCCAGAATGATGTTGTCCAGCACCGAGAAACATTCCACCAGCTTGAAATGCTGGTGAACCATGCCGATATTCAGCGCATTGGCATCGTTGGGGTTCTTGATTTCCACAACCTGGCCGTTTTTCTTGATGCAGCCCTTCTCCGGCTGATACAGGCCGAAGAGGACGCTCATCAGCGTGGACTTGCCGGCGCCGTTTTCACCCAGCAAGGCGTGGATTTCGCCCCGCTTCAGCTGCAGGGTGATATCATCGTTGGCTTTGATCCCCGGGAACTCCTTGGTGATGTTCAGCATCTCAATAACATAGTCCGCCAATGTCATCCCTCCCGCTCCGCCTGGCATTCAGGCGAAAAATTTGACTCTATTATACAGGATTTTTGATCAAATTGCCACAACTATTTCTCCATCCTGCAAAAAAACATACCGGCGCCGCCGGCGCCGGTATGGATTGGGGCAATCTGGAATTGGAAGACGTTTTTGGGGGACGCGGGGCGTCTCCTGTCCCCGGCGGTGCTGCGGGAAACGTCAGGCCTGCGTCAATCTCCTGCAGCGGGGGAAGCGGGAGAGGGTTCCTGAGCCTCCGGGTCCGGCAGGTCCACCACAATGGGGCTGTGGTGCAGGGCGGGCAGAACAGTCTCCAGCAGGTCCTGCCGGGACAGCAGCAGCGTGGAGGTGCTGATGCAGGGATGGCAGGACACCTGGGGGCCGTCGTAGATGGGGCGGTCCATGACCAGCTGGACCCGGTTGTCCCGGTCATTCATCAGGCCCAGCACCGTCACCGAGCCGGGGTGGACCCCCAGCAGGGCCGTCATATCCTCCGGGCTGGCGAAACTGAGCCGTGCCACCCCCAGCTGCCTGGACAGGTCCTTGGTCTTGAACACCTTGTCCCCCTCCAGCATCAGCAGATAGTACTGGGTTTTCTGCCGGTTGCACAGAAACAGATTCTTGCAGACCGGCCAGCCCAGCACCTGCTCCACGGCGTGGCAGGCCTCGATGGTATCGGCATGGCTGTGATCCACCCGGGCGTAGATCACGCCCAATGAATCCAGCAGATCATAGCAGGCCATCTCCGCCGGAATCCGGTCGATGGGGTCTTTCACGCACCCCGGCCCCGCAGACCGGACCGGACGGCCATAATATTTATGCGGATCAATATAGAAGGTTTCCTCCATGGACAATCCTCGATTCTGTCTTTCTTATGTATCTCCCGTCATGGCCTTTTCCTGCTCCCGGTTGATCCGGTGCACCTCCGCCACAGTCTGGGCCGTGATGGGAATGCGCTTTCCGTATTTGTCAAACTCCGGCAGGTCTATGACATACCGTTCATAGCCGTTGACCAGATCCGTCTCGCCGTAGCGGACCACCCGGGGCCGGTCATGGCCGTAATTCATATGGACGTGGCCGTGGCACAGATACTGGGGCCTGTAAGCCTCCAGCAGCGGCCAGAAGGCCTCAAAGCCCCGGTGGGGCAGGTCGTCGTCGTCGCCGTAATCCCGCACCGGCGAGTGGGTCAGGACAATGTCCACCCCCTTGCTCCGCCACAGCTTGAAGCGCAGCTTCCGGATCCGCCGGCGCATCTGCTGCTCCGTGTACTGGTAGGGCCCGCCGGAATACAGGCGGCAGCCGCCCAGACCCAAAATCCGCAGGTCCCCATAGCGGTAGACCATGTCCTCAATGCACTCACAGCCCTCCGGCGGATTCGTCTCATATCTGCCGTCGTGATTTCCGTGGACATACAGCACCGGCGCCCGGGCCATGGTCACCAGAAAGGACAGATACTCCGGCTTCAGATCGCCGCAGGACAAAATCAGGTCGAACTCCTTCAGACGGCCAGGCTGGTAATAATCCCAGAAGTACCGGCATTCTTCATCGGCAACCACCAGGATTCTCACAGCAGGACGCCCTCCTTTTCCGGCGGAATCTGGTCGCGGTAGACGCCCAGCACCCGCACCACGTCCTGGGCCATGGGCTTCAGGGCATCAAAGCCGGGGATCTCGCCGTCCACGCAGTCGCACAGCCAATCCATGTGCATGATTTCCTCCGGCGTCATCCAGCGCTCGCCGTCGTTGTGGATGTTGCCCTGCTGGTCCCGCAGCACGGCCCGGAAGGGATCGATGGCCCCGTTGATGATGCCGCCGCGGAGAATCTCTCCCAGACGGTGGACGCCGTCCGGCAGCTCCGGGCTCAGCTGCACATCCAATACACCGGTGTTCATGCCCCACCAGTAGCCCACCGCCTTGCCGCTTTCTTTCGGGGACAGGGCGTCCCAGGCGCCGCTGAGGATGCTCTTGAGCACCTTTTCATAGAATTTGCCCCAGTTCCAGCAGGGGGACGCAATGGGCATGACGGAGCCATCCTCCCGGATGCGGTAGGTTCCCCAGTCCCAGGACCACTGCAGGTCTCCGGGGGAGGGAATCTCCCGGTTGCTGATGGTGCGCACGCCGTTGTGGGCAAAGGCCGCGTAGGGGTCCCCGGGGACGCAGGACCACTCCAGCCGGATCCGGGCGTTGGGATTCACCATCCTGGCGCCCAGGGCAAAGGCATTGATGCTGGCCGCCACGCCGTAGATGGGGTAGTTGCCCACATAGCCCAGGGTATCCTCCCGGCTCATGGCCGCCGCCACGGCGCCGGTGATAAACTTGCCCTCGTGGATGCGGCTGTAGTAGGTCCGCACGCCGGTGTAGGGCATGGACAGGGCGCAGTTGAGCACCTTCAGCTCCGGATGCCGGGCGGCAATCTTCCGGCAGGCGCCGATGAGCGGCGGCGCCGTGGCAAACAGTACCTGGGCGCCTTCGGCCACGGCCTTTTCCATGGTCCACTCGCCGGCCTCATCCGCCTGGACGCCATAATAGCTGCGCACCGTGACGGTGTCCTTCATGGCTTCGGCCACATACTGGGCGCCCACCTCATGGGACCGGGTGAAGGCGCTGGATTTGGGATCCGCGTGGAAGAAGAAGGCCACGTTCAAATGACTGGGCCGGGTGCCCAGCAGAGAGGACAGCAGGCCCTTTTCCTCCGCCGGCGGCTCCGTGTTGATCTCGATAGGCATATCCTGGTCCAGAAGCTTCACGTCCGGCCACACCCGGGCCAGGCTCCTGGTCAGCTCCGAAGCGGTCATATCCCGCAGCTCCCGGAAGGTGTAGACCCGCAGCCACACCAGCAGGGCGTCCGCCGGCGTCACCGCCAGCTCCTCACCGCCCTGCTTGCGGAAGAAATCCCGGAAGCGGGTGAAGCGGGCCAGGAACGCCTGGCGCTCCTCCTTGGTCCAGACATGGTCGGCGTCGAACCCCAGGGCCGCCTGGAGCTTGCTGTAGCTGCCCAGCTGCGTAAATTCCACCTGGTACAGGCCCGCCAGCTGATAAAACCGCATGAATTCATAATAGACCTGCACCTTCAGGTCCTGGGAATAGACGGGAATAATCCGGGTGACATAGCCGGAAATGGAAGTGGCCTCGTAGCTCTTCAGCACACTGACCCGCTTGTTGCCCTCCTGGACGTAAAACCGCCCCAGGTACTCATAGCACCGAATGGGGTCCCGGATGCCCTCTTCGCTCAAATGGGCCATGCAGAGATCAATCCATTTGCTGCCGAATTCCGTGTTCGGCGGCATCAGCGGCATGAAATTGGCCGCAAAGGTGGATTTTCGTCCGGCGGTTTTGGTGCCCACGATCTGCTCCATGGGAATCTCCACCAGGCCTATCTCCAGCCGGCCGGCATTCATGCTCTCGTCCAGAATCTCATCCAGCACCTGGGGGTAGGGATACTTCCCGTGCAAGACGGCGTTGCGGTAGCACTTTTGTCCCGCCTTCAGGGATTTCTGATATTGGTCCAAAGCTTCCTGGCGGCTCATTGGCATGTCCTCCTTATGATCCTGATCTTGCTGCTACTGACATTATATGCAAAACCGCTGCCCAGCGCAATGGAACAAAAGCGGAAAGATTTTCCCGCTTCTCCGGCCAAACCTTGGCAGAAGTGCCGATTCCATGGCCTGCCGGCGGCCGCAGAGAAACGCAGGCTGCACCCAACGCCTCCTCCGCAGAGGTGGATTGGGTGCAGCCCCTTTTCGTGTTTTTTCAAATTCCCCGTTGCCCGGCGCGGCTATTGCTGCACGGCCGCCACACAGGGAACGGCTCCCTTGTGCTCCGTTTCCCGGACAGTCCGGCTCTCCCCGCTGATCACATGATCCATGCAGTACTGCATGATGGCCTTGCGGGTGATGATCCCGATGAACCGGTTGCGGTCGTCCACCACCGGGACGAAATTCTGCTCCACGGCCTTGGACATCAGATCCTCAATTTTTGTGTTGACGTAGACCGGCTGGTTGTCCTTGCGGTGGGAGATCTCCATAATCCCGTGGTTTTCCATGTCCCGCAGATCCGTCATACACAGATTTTTGATGGCCCAGAGCAGGTCGCCCTCCGTCAGGGTGCCGCAGTAGCTGCCGTCCTTGGCAAGAATGGGCAGCGCCGCATAACCGGCCGATTCCATGCGCTCCAGAGCCTGCCGCACGGTATCATCCGCCCGCAGATAGGCGCAGGCGGCTTTGGGGGTCAGAAAGAACAAAATATTCATGGCGCATCCTTCCTTTGTGATATCATTATATCATAAACGCCATGGAAAATCAGTAACTATTTTGTGAATATTTCATAAGTTTTTATTGGAGGCGGACCACCGCGTCCAGCAGGGCCGCCTTCAGCGCGTCCACGTCCTCCGGGGTGTTGTCCCGGCCGAAGGAAATGCGAATGGCGCCGTCAATAATCCGGGAATCCAGGCCCATGGCCTCCAGCACATGGCTCCGGTGTCCCCGGGAGCAGGCCGAACCGGCGGACACATAGATCTCCCGCTCCTGCAGGCAATTGATCAGGCCCTGGCTCCGCAGGCCCGGCACGGAAACCGTGACAATATGGGGCGCGTCGCCCCGGCCCAGAAATACCAGGCCCGGCACGTCGGCCAAGGCCTGCCGGCAGCGGTCCCGCAGGTCAGTCAGATGGGCGATCTCCCCTTTCAGCTCCATGGCCGCACAGGCCGCGCCGAAGCCCACAATGGCAGGCATGGCCTCGGTGCCGGAGCGCAGGCCGCTCTCCTGGCCGCCGCCGGAAATCAGGGGCGGCAGAGGCAGGCCCTTTTTGATGTACAGCGCTCCGATGCCCTTGGGTCCGTGGAGCTTATGGCCGGAGACGGAGATCAGGTCCGCCCCCAGGGTTTTGGCCTTGAAGGCCACCTTCCCCAGGCCCTGGACGGCGTCGGTGTGGAACAGAGCCATGGGCGCTTTCCGCCGGGTGGCCCGGAGCATCTGACCGATGGGCATCACGGCACCGGATTCATTGTTGACCATCATCACCGAAACCAAAATGGTGTCCGGCCGCAAAGCGGCCTCCAGAGCCTCCGCCGGCACATAGCCCGTTTCGTCGGGCCGCAGATAGGTCACTTCAAAGCCCAGAGCCTCCAGCCGCTCCATGGGATGCAGCACCGCATGATGCTCCACCGCTGTGGTGACAATGTGGCGGCCCCGCTTGCCCAGGCGCTGGGCCGTGGAGAAAATGGCCCAGTTGTCCGCCTCCGTGCCGCCGGAGGTGAAGAACACCCGCTCCGGCTCCGCGCCCATGAGGGCCGCCACCTGCCGCCGGGCCTCCTTCAGCCGCCGCTCCGCCTGGACGCCCAGGCTGTGGACGGAGGAGGGATTCCCCCAGTCCTCCGTCAGCATCTCCGTCATGGCGGCCACCGCCTCCCCGCAGGGGCGGGTGGTGGCCGAATTGTCCAGATAAATCATACAACCTCCTGGGCGCCTGCCGGCGCCTGCGTCAATTCCCGTTTCAAATACTGCCCCGTAAAGCTGGCGGGGTTGGCCGCCACGGCCTCCGGCGTACCCTGGGCCACAATCTGTCCGCCGCCGGAGCCGCCCTCCGGACCAAGATCGATGATGTGGTCGGCCACCTTGATCACGTCCAGGTTGTGCTCGATGACCAGCACCGTATTGCCCGTATTCACCAGGGCCTGAAGCACCTCGATGAGCTTGTGGACGTCGGCCATATGCAGGCCCGTGGTGGGCTCATCCAGGATATAGAAGGTGCGGCCCGTGGCCCGGCGGCTCAGCTCCGTGGCCAGCTTCACCCGCTGGGCCTCGCCGCCGGAGAGGGTGGTGGAGCTCTGGCCCAGCTTCACATAGCCCAGGCCCACATCCACCAGGGTCTGGACCTTGTGGCGCAGCTTGGGCAGGTTCTCGAAAAACTCCAGCGCCTCGTCGGCGGTCATATCCAGCACATCGGAGATGGTCCGGCCCTTGTAGGTGACCTCCAGGGTCTCCCGGTTGTAGCGCTTGCCGTGGCACACGTCGCAGGGGACGTAAACGTCCGGCAGGAAGTGCATCTCGATCTTCACCAGGCCGTCGCCGGAACAGGCCTCGCAGCGGCCGCCCTTGATGTTGAAGGAGAACCGCCCCGGGCCGTAGCCCCGGGCCTTGGCCTCCGCCGTGGAGGCAAACAGGTCCCGGATATCGTTGAACAGGCCGGTGTAGGTGGCAGGATTGGACCGGGGCGTCCGGCCGATGGGGCTCTGGTCGATGCCCACCACCTTATCCAGATGCTTCAGGCCCTCGATCCCGTCGCAGCGGCCCGGATGGAGCCGGGCGTGGTTGAGCTGGTTGGCCAGGGTTTTATAGAGAATCTCGTTGACCAGAGAGGATTTGCCGGAACCGGACACGCCGGTGACGCAGGTAAAGGTCCCCAGGGGGATCTCCACGTCGATGCCCTGGAGGTTGTTCTCCCGGGCGCCCCGGATGGTGATGGTTTTTCCGTTGCCCGGCCGGCGGCTGGCAGGAACAGGGATCTTTTTGACGCCGGACAGATACTGGCCCGTGATGCTCCGGGGACAGGCCATGATGTCCTGGATGGACCCGGCGGCCACAATCTCGCCGCCGTGGACGCCGGCGCCGGGTCCGACGTCCACGATGTAGTCGGCGGCCCGCATGGTGTCCTCGTCGTGCTCCACCACCAGCAGGGTGTTGCCCAGGTCCCGCAGACGCTTGAGGGTGGCGATGAGCTTGTCGTTATCCCGCTGGTGCAGGCCGATGGAGGGTTCGTCCAGGATATACAGCACGCCCATGAGGCTGGAACCGATCTGGGTGGCCAGGCGGATGCGCTGGGCCTCACCGCCGGAGAGGGTGGCCGCCGCCCGGCTCAGCGTCAGGTAGGGCAGGCCCACATTCTGCAGGAATCCCAAGCGGGCCCGGATTTCCCGCAGCACCTGGTCGGCAATCTGGGCCTGGGCGCCGGCAAACTGCAGAGAATTGATAAAATCCAGGGCCTGGGTCACATTCAGCTCGCAGAACTGCCAGATGGACATGCCGCCCACGGTGACAGCCCGGCTGACGTCGCTGAGGCGCTGGCCATGGCAGTGCGGACAGGGCTTGGAGGCCATGCACTCCTCCAGCTCCTTTTTGCTCCACTCCGACTGGGTCTCCTGATACCGCCTTGCCACGTTGGGCAGGATGCCCTCGAAGGGCTGGGTCAGAACCCCCCGGCTGGTTCCCCGGTCGTAGGACAGCTCCAGCTTTTCCGTGCCGGTGCCGTTCAAAATCACGTTCCGGACCTTCTCCGGCAGCTCCCGCCAGGGGGTATCCAGCGAGAAGCCGTACTTCTTCGACAGGGCATCATAATACATCCGGGAGATGGTATCGGTCTTGGGGTTGTTCCAGCCGCTGAGCTGGATGGCGCCCTGAACCAGGCTCTTGGACTGGTCCGGGATGATCAGATCCGCATCAGCCACCAGCTGGACGCCCAGGCCGGTGCACACGGGGCAGGCGCCGTAGGGGTTGTTGAAGGAGAACATCCGGGGAGACAGCTCCGGCATGGACACGCCGCAGTCGTCGCAGGCGTAGTTCTGGGAAAACAGGGTCACGGAATCGTCGGCCACCTGATGCAGCAGCACCAGGCCGCCGGACAGGTGGCAGGCCGTCTCGATGGAGTCGGTCAGCCGCTTGGCCAGATCGCCCCGCATCACCAGGCGGTCCACCACAATTTCAATGTGGTGCTTTTTGTTCTTTTCCAGGGAGATTTCTTCCGTCAGGTCGTAGACCACGCCGTCCACCCGGACCCGGGCGAAGCCGCCCTTCCGGGCGTCCTCAAAGACCTTCTGGTGCTCGCCCTTTTTGCCCCGGATCACCGGCGCCAGCAGTTGGAACCGGGTCCCCTCGGGCAGCGCAAGGATCTGGTCCACAATCTGGTCCACGGTCTGGCGTTTGATTTCCCGGCCGCACTTGGGGCAGTGGGGCGTGCCCACTCTGGCCCACAGCAGCCGCAGATAGTCGTAGATCTCCGTCACCGTTCCCACGGTGGAACGGGGGTTTTTGGAGGTGGTTTTCTGGTCGATGGAAATGGCGGGAGAGAGGCCGTCAATCTGGTCCACATCGGGTTTGTCCATCTGGCCCAGGAACATCCGGGCATAGGAGCTCAGGGACTCCACATACCGCCGCTGGCCCTCGGCGTAGATGGTATCAAAGGCCAGGGACGACTTGCCGGAGCCGGACAGGCCCGTCAGCACCACCAGTTTGTCCCGGGGCAGCTCCAGGCTGATATTTTTCAGATTGTTTTCTCTCGCACCGCGGATGGAAATGGTATCCTGCATAGGAAGCTCCTTTTATCATGGTTCAATCAATAGAAGGTTTGCTAAACTGCGCCGCGCTGATAAGGCGGAACTGTCAGCCATCAGGCTGACTGAAAGGTGTGTGCAGGCAGTGCCAGCCAGATAAGAACTGCCAATTTCACCTCTCCGTCACGGCTTGCGCCGTGCCGCCTCCCCTCAAGGGGAGGCCTGCGAACTGCGCCGCGCATTCGGCAGACATTATTATAGCATACCCATTTTTAATTCTCAACCATATGTTCGGGAAAATATCCCTTGTAGTTTTCAGAATTTCTTGTATAATACGAAGTAAATTCAAGATATTTGAGGTGATTTGGATGCGGAAGCTGGGCAAGCTGTTGTTCCAGCGGGTGGTACTGGTGGCGCTGTTTATTCTGCTGCAGCTGGCAGTCATGCTGGTGACGGTCATGTGGCTGTCGGAATACCGCCGGTGGGTCAATGTGCTGATGACCGCCCTGTCTGTGGTGACCATCATCTATATGCTGTCCGACAAAACCAACTCCTCCTATAAGGTCGCCTGGATTATTCTGATTCTGGCCTTCCCCGTGGCAGGCATCTGTATCTATATGACCTTCGGCGGCCGCAGGCTCAGCCGTCCTATCCGCCGGCGGATGCAGCTGGCCGATGATCTGGTGCGGGACAACCTGTGGCAGGAGAGAATTACCATGGAGGCCCTGCAGAATGTCAGCGATCCGGCGGCGGTCAATGCGGCCTATCTGCTGCGGGTCTCCGGCTACCCGGTGTATGACAACACAGAGACGGAGTATTTCCCCCTGGGCGATCTGGCCTATCCCCGGATGCTGGAGGAGCTGCGCAAGGCCGAACGGTACATCTTTCTGGAATACTTCATCATCGGCCAGGGCGTCATGTGGGACGGAATTCTGGAGATCCTGCGGGAGAAGGCCGCCCAGGGCCTGGACGTGCGGGTTATGTACGACGATTTTGGCTGCATCACCACCCTGCCCTCCTACTATGACCGGCAGCTAGAGCGCTGGGGCATCCGGGCCAAGGTGTTCAATCCCTTTGTGCCGGTGCTGTCGGGCCGGCTGAACAACCGCAGCCACCGCAAGCTGATGATCATCGACGGCAAGGTGGGCTTCACCGGCGGCGTCAACCTGGCCGACGAGTACATCAACCGGCGGGAGCGCTTCGGCCACTGGAAGGACAGCGCCACCCTCCTGCAGGGAGAGGCCGTGTGGGCCATGACCGTCATGTTCCTGTCCATGTGGGACAGCCAGACCGGCGAGGCCGAGGACCTGGCCGCCCTGCGGCCCGAATACCCCTACCGTCTGGCCGGCGGCGAGGGCTTTGTCCAGCCCTTCTGCGACAGCCCCCTGGACGAGGAGGACGTCTCCGAGAGCCTGCTGCTGAGCATGTTCCAGAAGGCCGTGCGCTCCATCTATATTATGACGCCCTATCTGATTTTGGACGACAAAATCACCGGCGCCCTGCTGACAGCGGCCAAATCCGGCCTGGACGTGCGGATCATCACGCCCCATATTCCCGACAAATGGTATGTCCACGCCGTGACCCGGGCCCACTATGAGATGCTCACGGAAGCCGGCGTCCGGGTCTATGAATACACCCCCGGTTTTATTCACTCCAAGGTCTATCTGGTGGACGGCCGCTACGCCGTGACCGGCACGGTGAATCTGGACTTCCGCAGCCTGTATCTCCACTTTGAGAACGGTGTCTATCTCTTCGAGGCCACCTGCATCGCCGCCATTGAGGAGGATTTCCAGAACACCTTCCCCATCTGTGAGGAGATCACCTGGCGCAAATGCCGCAATACCAACCTGTGGCAGCGCCTGACCCGGGCCGCTCTGCGGATCTTCGCCCCGCTGATGTAAGACCTCACCAGGGCTGCCGGCCAAAAACGAGCGTTTTCTACAATCAAATCAATATTTTTTTGTGAAACATGCCGTCATTTTTGGAAGACGCCTTCCAAAACTTCTCCGTGGCCGTCAATTGTATCTGTCCTCCGCCGGGTATATAATGGTTCCATAGCATCCCGGGAATTACCGGGTATCCATACGAAAGGAGGATCGAGCCAAATGAAAAAGATCATCTGCAAGCGCGAGTACGATACGGAGACCGCTACCCTGGTCAAGAAGTACGTCGTCGGCAATTTTGGCGATCCCGCCGGCTATGAGGAAACGCTGTACCAGACTCCGGAAGGACTTTATTTCCTCTATGTCTGCGGCGGCCCCGCCTCTCCCTATGTGGAGGAGGACATCCAGCGTCTGGCCAAGACCAAGGTTGACGCCTGGGTCAAAGCCCACTGATTGGGTTGAAAACAAACGAAACAGCGCCCTGTGCCAATGGCACAGGGCGCTGTTTTGCAGGCAGCGGGATATGCGGCTTATACCAGTCTGGCACCGGCGGGAATCTTGTCGTTCAGCATGACCAGGTTCAGCTTCTCGCCGCGTTCGGCGCTCAGGAGCATGCCGCAGCTGAGCTGGCCCATCATCTTTCTGGGCGGCAGGTTGGTCACGGCCACCAGGGTCTGTCTCTTATACACATCTCCGAGCCCACGAGACGTAGAGGAATCT
>CAMBCW010000015.1 GCA_945864925.1 uncultured Clostridia bacterium | reverse complement strand
CATAATCAAAGGCGGCATGCCCAGGCTGGGGCATGCCGCCTTTTGGGAAGCATCGAGGGCAAACCAAAGGAGATTCCTCGTTTTGTTGAATTATCACGTACCGACGCAATCATATCCTGGCTCCAGCTCGATGCATAACAGAAGCAGTCAGCAGCAATTTTCTGCTAAAAAATTCCCCCTTTCATCTGGATTTCTATTGACTCTATCACTATGATAGAGTATATGATATTCTGATAAAATAACTTACATGAGAACCGTCAGAGGAATCAACATGGAAAAGAACCTGACTACAGGCAGCGTGTTCAAGACGCTCATATCCTTCTCGCTGCCGTTTTTGCTGTCTTATTTTTTACAGACACTGTACGGCATGGCCGACCTGTTTATTGTCGGTCAGTTCAACAGTGTGGAAAGCACCACCGCTGTTTCAATCGGAAGCCAGATCATGCATATGCTGACGGTTATGATTGTCGGACTGGCCATGGGTTCGACCGTCATGATCGGCAGAGCGGTCGGCGCAAGAAAGCAGGAAGAAGCATCCACAGCCATCGGCAATACGGTCACACTGTTTATGGGTCTGTCCGTGGTGGTCAGCATGGTACTGCTCCTGCTGGTCAAGCCCATTGTTGCGGTCATGTCCACCCCAGAGGAAGCCGTGGACGGAACAAGACTGTATCTGACCATCTGCTTTACCGGCATTCCGTTTATTACTGCTTATAATATCATCAGCTCTATCTTCCGGGGCATGGGCGATTCCAAAAGCCCCATGTACTTTATTGCCATCGCCTGTGCCGCCAATATTGTACTGGATTATCTGTTGATTTGCGGGATGAAACTGGGACCTGCCGGGGCGGCTTTGGGGACGACCTTATCTCAGACGATCAGCGTCCTTGTGTCATTGGGGATCATTCTGAAGCAGAAATCAGGGCTTGTATTAAAAAAGGAACACCTCCGACCCCGGAAAAACATCCTGGGTTCTCTGTTGAAAATCGGACTCCCGGTGGCTTTTCAGGATGGATTTATTCAAATCTCCTTTATTGTGGTCACTGTCATTGCCAATTCCCGTGGTCTGAATGATGCCGCGGCAGTCGGCATTGTAGAGAAGCTCATCAGTTTCCTGTTCCTGGTGCCGTCCTCCATGCTGTCGACGGTTTCCGCCCTGGCTGCACAAAATATCGGCGCAGGCAGAGATGACCGGGCGAAGCAGACTTTACGGTATGCGATCATGCTCTCTGTTTCATTCGGTGCGCTTTCCGTCCTGGTGATGCAGCTGGCGGCAGAACCTGTGATTGGCCTGTTTTCCTCCGACGCAGAAGTGATCCGTCTGGGCGGTCAATATATGCGCGGTTACATCTGGGATTGTATCTTAGCGGGGATTCATTTCTGCTTCAGCGGTTATTTCTGTGCCTGCGGCCTGTCGCTCTTTTCATTCCTGCACAACTCCGTCTCCATTGTCTGTGCCCGGATTCCCCTCGCCTATCTGGCGTCCAAATATTTTGCGGACACTTTGTTTCCCATGGGACTTGCAACCTCGGCCGGTTCCTGCGTGTCCGTCGCGATCTGCATCTGCGTGTTTCTCCGGATGCAGCGAAAGGAACGAAAGCATGGAAAAAAGCAGGGCATGGTACACGCCCTGAGGGATCATGGGGAAAAGTGACCATACATACCCTGGCAGTCCCGGCTTGAACGGGTTCCCGGTGCGCCTTTGATCCCTTTTTCTCAATCGGCATATCGCTGTTCCCCTTCCCGGAGGGCAAATCTTCTTCCGGACCGCGGGTATCTGAACTCCGCCCATCTGACGAGTCAGAAAAAATGGGCAGTCCCACAGACCGCCCAACACATTTAGTATAACAGATTGGGGCCTATGCTGTCTATTCTTAGCTTGCCCAACATTTGTCGATATTTCTTATGAAATATCCCATCTTGCAAAAACCATCGCCCGGGGTTATGATGATATCACAAAGAAGGAGTGAGTCCAATGTACTAAGCAGCTCCCAAATCTTCAGAATGAGAGGTTATGCAAATGATGGAACCCAACAACTTCATGAGATAGCCCTTGATCTTCGGAACAATCCACCGATGGATCAAGGGTTATCTCTTTGTCTGTTTCACTCCAGGCAGACGCATTCAGTCCGTTTGCAAACGGTTTTTCCAATCAGCCTCTTTAAACCCCACAAGTACAAAATCCGCTCCGACAAGCAGCGGCCGCTTCACCAACATTCCATCGGTGGAAAGCAGTTTCAGCATATCCGCTTCACTCATGGCGGGCAGCTTATTCTTCAGGTCCATCGACTTATAAAGCAAGCCGCTGGTGTTGAAAAATTTTCTCAGCGGCAGGCCGCTGGTCCTATGCCACGCAGCCAGCTCCTCCAACGTGGGATGATTCGTTTTGATGTCTCTGAACTCATAGGCGATTTTGTTTTCGTCCAGCCATTTTCTTGCCTTCTGGCAGGTGGTACACTTGGGATAGCAAACAAACGTAATCATGCTCTCACAGTCCTTCCATACTTTGGGAAAGTCGATCTCAGCCGCTTCTACACGCAGGTCTTGATTCTTCCTGTCCCGATCTTCTTCATACCAAGATATAAAATGCCCTGCCGCCCGGCAGAGCATTTCGTCTATTGCCGCATACTGCCAAAGCCTGTCCAACACAGGACAGCGTTTTTCTTTATCATAGCACACTCAGCCAGGTAAAGCAAGAAAATCGCAGATTGGTAAACCTGGGGTTGCCGGCATCTTCCCGGGATACGGAAGCTGGTTGGTCAGCACTTGCTGTGGATGTTCCGATCCCTCCGAAACTGTTTCCTCAGCCTTGGACGCAGCGCTGCGGCGGAGATAGGCTCATCTGGTCAACGGCATTTCATTGGGATCAGCCGGCAGCTGCTCGCGGATAAATTCCAGCACGCACGTCTTTAACTCTTTGATACTGTCAGACTCCTTCTTTCGAATATGTGTGCCCATTCCCAGCTCCCGTATCGCCGGCGGATCAACCGGAACGCATAGCACATCGTCTGTCCTGCCCCGGATCATCAATTCTGTCATCATGGATACGCCAAGCCCGCGGCCAACCATCCGGATGACCGTTTCATCATCGACCCGGGAAATCTTCGCGTCCAGCTTCACACCGACGGGTTCCATCGCGGCTTTTACGTCAATGTCAAACCGGCCATAGGGCATGAGGAATTCCTGCCCCGAAAATTCCTCCAGCGGAAATACGCTGCGGCCGCCCAGGGGATACTCCTTCGGCAGGATCGCGTACATGCGTTCATGATATAGGGGAATCCAGTCACAGCAGCTGTAGTTCTGCCTGCTGGCAAAAATGACATCGGTCTGACCGTTTTCCAGAAGCTCGAACGGCTCCAGCGCATGATCCACCATCCGCAGATCCACATTCACCTCCGGACACAATCGCCGGAAGCGATAGAGAATCTCCGGCATCCAGTGCATGGCAATGCTTGCGTAGGCGGCAATCCGTATCACTTCCGTCTTTTTCTCCGCAATCGCGCGGATCTGGTTTTCCAGATTGGCGTTGGCCTGCAGAAATTCCCGGATTGCCGGCATCAGCTGTGCGCCCTGCTCCGTCAGCTGGATTCCGTTGTGGCTGCGCTGCAGCAGAGGAAAGCCAACCTCCCGCTCCAGGGCATCCATCATGTGCGTCAGACCGGACTGGGTATATCCGACAATCTCAGACGCCTTTGTGAAGCTCCCCAGGTCCGCTGCCGTCATCAAAATTTCCAGTTTTTTACTGTCCATGGTTCCGCCTCTCCATTTCATCTCCATTACATTTTCTCATATCCATATTATAAACAGGCGTTTCTCAGATTGCAATTCCAATGGTAAAATCGAGAAAAAGAAGGAGGCTGGCACCATGCAAACACGGCTCAACTGGAAGCAACGAATCCTGGTGGCTGCAACGCTGTTCGGTATGTTCTTCGGCGCAGGCAATCTGATCTTTCCGGTCCATCTTGGCCAGCTGGCCGGCCGCAATGCGGTTCCCGCCATGATCGGTTTTATCATCACCGCAGTTGGCATCCCCATTCTGGGCGTTGCAGCCATCGGAAACACCCACTCCGACGGTCTGCAGTCACTGGCAAACAAAGTCGGCAGGCGCTACAGCTATGCGTTTACCTGCCTTCTGTATCTCACCATCGGCCCCTTCTTTGCCATTCCCAGATGCGCCACCACATCCTTTACAACGGGAATTCAGCCAATGCTCAAAGGCAGCTTCTCTGAAGCTGCGGGCTTGCTGATCTTTTCTCTGATCTTTTTTATCCTGGTCCTGTTTTTCTCCCTTCGTCCCGCAAATATCACGGTCTGGATCGGGAAAATCATCAATCCCCTGTTTCTGATTTTCTTCGCAATTTTGGTGTGCTCCGCCCTGTGCCATCCCGGCGCGCCCGTTTCCACTGTGGAGCCGGACAGCACCTATCAAACCGGCGCGTTGTTCTCCGCCTTCATTGAAGGCTATGGAACCATGGACGCCATCGCCGGCCTTGCTTTCGGAATTGTCGTCATTGATATTATCCGGGCCATGGGCGTTTCCAATGATTCTGCGGTTGCCAAGGACGTCCTCCATGCAGGAGCTCTGACTGGCCTTCTGATGGCCGGCATTTATGTGGCAACCATTCTGATGGGCGCCCAGTCCAGGGGATTGTTTGCAATCTCGGATAACGGCGGCATCGCCCTGGCGCAGATCTCCGGCCACTATCTCGGAACCGCAGGGAGTGTTGTCCTGGCCGTTACGGTCACCTGCGCCTGTCTGAAAACCTCCATCGGACTTGTGACCAGCTGTGCGGATGCGTTCGCCAGAATGTTTCCGAAGGGCCTGCCGTACAGAGCCTGGGCCATCCTGTTCACGGTCTTTTCCTTCTGCATCTCCAACTTCGGACTGTCCAAAATCATCGAGTATTCCCTGCCGGTTCTCATGTTCCTGTATCCGCTGGCCATTACGCTGATTCTGATGGCGCTTTCCGGTAGGCTGTTCGCCCATGACAGGGTCGTATATGTAAGCGTTACAGCATTCACCTGCTTCTCCGCCCTGTTCGATCTGATCAAAACTTTGCCTGCAGGTATTCGAAACGGCCTGCATCTGGACCATGCCATCAGCTTTGCGGAGAGAGTCCTGCCATGGTACCACCTGAACCTGGGTTGGGTTGTTCCCGCTTTGATCGGCTTTGCCTTGGGCATGCTGATTCACACAATTCGGAAACAGCGGCAGGAACATTCATCGTCTCGCAAACACTAGCGGTCCGTTTTCGTTCAAGGCAGGAACCGGGACTCCTGAACTGACAGGTTTATCCATATGGTCATACGCCGTACAGAAGCCAGATATACACATAGGCCGGCAGAATCGCTGCCAGCGTAAAGGGAATCCCGATGCGGAAAAAGTCCCGGTTGCTGACTTGGCAGCCCTCCTTTCGCAGAATTCCGATACCCGCAATATTGGCCGATGCGCCGATGGGCGTGCAATTGCCTCCCAGCGTGGCGCCGGACAAAAGGCCAAAATACAGCGGTGTGGGGTCTATTTGCAACGTAGCCGCCAGACTGGCCAGGACCGGAATCATGGTGGCCACATAAGGAATGTTGTCCACAAAGGCAGAGATGGCCACAGAAGCCCAGACAATCACCGTATAGAGGATCAAAACATTGCCGCCTCCAGCTTTGGCCAGCAAGGCCGCCGCCGCATCAATGACGCCTTGAGCGCTGATTCCGCCGATGATCAGGAACAGCCCCACCAGCAAGCCGATGGTCTCAAAGTCTATGGCCTTCAGCGGCTCCCAGATGGCGGCAACGCTCTTCTTCCGGAAGAGATTATACAAGATGCCCACAGCCAGCAGGGCGCAGCAGATCAGGCCATTGGTGATATCCGGCTTCTCCGGCAGAAAGGATGCGCAGATCAGCAGGATAATTGTGCCGCCCAACAGGATGCTGGGCACATAGTCCGTAACCTGCGTCCGGACGCCGGTTTTGGTGACGGCACTCTTTTCTTTTCGAAACAAAAAGGCCAAGATCAAGGCGGACAGCAGCGCTCCCAATTCCACGGCAAAGAAGATGCTGGGTTTTCCTTGATACCAGAAAAAGTCCAGGAAGCTCATATCCAGGGCGGAGCCCAGCATAATGGCTGTCGTGTCTCCCACCAGGGTTGCCGCACCCTGCAGATTGGAAGAGACCGCCACCGCAATGATGAACGGCACCGGATCCGTCTTGAGCTTCCGGCAGATCTCCAGCGCCACAGGCGCTACCATCAGCACTGTGGCTACGTTGTCCACAAACGCAGAGATCAGGCCGGCAAACAAAGACAGGGCTACGGCCGCCCCCTGGACGCTGGAGACATGTTCCATGACCAGATCCGCCAGCAGCGACGGCATACGGCTCTCAATGAACAGCGACACCAATCCCATGGTGCCGGCGATCATCAACAGCACGTTGAAATCCACGGCCTCCAGCACCCGGTTCAGCGGCAGCATGCCTGTAACCAGAAAAACCATCGCGAAACCAAGGGCAATCCAGGGCCGGTATTTGCTGAAACTCAGCATCAGAATATAAGTCAGGGCAAATAAAATCAGAGCAGGCAGCATGTCGGTTCCTCTCCTCAGCAAAGCTTGTTTTTCTATTTTATCATTCCCGGCATAAAGATTGTGCTCAGATTATGGATTCCGCACACAAAAGTCCTGCCGCAAGATTTGCGGCAGGACAAAACACGTCAATGATCAAGATTTTTGCGCCTCAGGCAGGGAAAATTGAGAGGTTTCCAGCAGCTGGGGCATGGATGCTCCGCTTTGTACCAGCGTTTCCAGGGTTTCCAGCACGCCGCCGCGGCAAATCAGCAGCTGCGGCTCCTCAACCGGATCCATCAGGATTTCCTCTGCCGTTAGGGCAGTTTCCGGTTCCCGAATGGTCCAATAGCCGGACGGCTCCGGCACATCAGCCGGCAGCAGCGCCATAACCGACCGGCAGAATATGGCCTCGTCCATGGCTTCGTTCGCTTCCCTCAGCGCAGCGGCCACATCTGTGCTGCCGCTTTCCACGGTCAGGCCCAGCTGATGCCCCTCCACATACATGGTGCGGACCAGTTCCGGATCCTCCCGCAGCTGCTGCGCTGTCAGGAAAAAAGTCGCCCGCAGGTCCAATGCCCGCAGATGCCCCAAAGTCTCTGAGGAAACTGCCTCCCCTGCAAACGCCAGATAAACCACAGCCGGTTCCTCCTCCGGTGGATCATCCTCCCCCGGCGGGTTGTCCGGATCCACCTCTTCCGGGTTTTCCGAGTCCGGCTGCCCCTCCAAGCCATAGTTCTCCAGAATAATGGAGATTAGGGTTTCTGACCGGATCACAAATTCTTCATCCCCCATGGTCTGGCTCCCATCGGTAAAACGGATGATCGGATAACCTGCCTCGCTCTTCAAAAGGGAAACGGACAGGCCAAAATGGGAGGCCGCCTGTGTCGCCGGAATGTACAGAAGGCCATCGCGGTAGGATACAGACACCGACTGCATATTGCCATCCTCATCGGTCACAGTACCAGCTGCCAGATCATAGATCAAACGGACGTGAATTTGGGAGAGCGCCAGCGTTTTTCCCGCCTCATCATAGGCCGCAAACACACCGCCGGGTTCTGCAAAAAAGGCGGTATATGGGATATACAGCGCACCGTTTTCATAATACGGTGTGCCGCTGCCGGACAGGGATGTCAGCGTATTGTTGACGCCCACAAAGCAGACCATTCCCGTTGCCTGCGCACCCGGCATCACTGCCAGCAGAATCGCCGCAAACAGCGCCAGCGCCAAAAGCCGCTTTTTCATGGACATCCTCCTCTCCGGGTTTTCACCCAGTATACCAGAATTCAACGGTCTGTGCAAGCAAAAACAAGTTGTTTTCACGCTTGCCTCCGCTTTTTCGACGTGGTATGATAGGGAAAACAAAACCGGAGGCGCAGCATATGCAGAGAATTGACAAAGAAAACTACTATCTGGACATCGCCCAAACCGTCCTGGAACGTTCCACCTGTCTGCGGCGGCACTACGGCGCCATCATCGTCCGCAACGATGAGATCATCGCCACCGGCTACAATGGCGCCCCACGGGGACGGGCCAACTGCAGCGAGCTGGGCTACTGCATCCGTGAACAGCTTTGCATCCCCCGGGGGGAGCGTTATGAGCTGTGCCGCAGCGTCCACGCCGAAGCCAACGCCATTATCTCCGCCTCCCGCAACGAATGTATCGGCGGTACCCTGTATCTGGCCGGCCGGGATGCAGCCACCGGGGAATTGCTCTCAGACGCCACCTCCTGCTCCATGTGCCGCCGGCAAATCATCAACTCCGGCCTGGAACGGGTGGTCATCCGGCGTACAAGAACGGAATACGACGTGGTCATGGTCCAGGAGTGGATTACAAACGATGATTCCATCCCTCTCCCTCAGGAAGAACTGATCCTGTAGCTTTTCCCCAACTCAGGAATGTTTCTCCAAAAAATGGGTAATACTACCCCCAGGGGGCAAGGACGATCTGCGCCTTGCCCCCTGGGGTATTCCATCCATTGTAAGGAGGTATTCTATGGTCCGGGGAATTACACGGCAGGTTGTCGTCGTCAAGGGTCCCGATCCTAAGGTTTTCGACCAGGCGATTTTCCTGGTACGCGACGACGTGCTGGCACAGGGCGGCGTTACGGAGGAAGTTCTGCTGCGGCAGGCCCGGGAGGCTTGCGCTCAAAAGCGAGCCGGAGTTCCTTTGCTGCAGAAGCTTCTATGGGCCGCCGGTGGTGCCGGCACGATGGGACTTCTTTGGCTGCTGACAGCGCTGCTGTAGTCGTTATTTCAGTTCCGCACAATAACAGGCCCGCTCCCCGCCGATAAATTTGGGCCTGGTTCTGGCACACAGTATGTGCGCCTCGCCGATCTGCTGCAGAGACAGCCGCACCGGCACCGCCACTTCCTTCAGGTGCATGCCAATCAGAGTGCCGCCGATATCCAGCCCGGCCTTGGCCCGGATATGCTCCACGGCCACGGGATGCTCCATATGGGCCCAGGCAGTGGTGGCAAAGGCGCCGCCGGCGTGAGGCTGGGGACGGACATTGACGACCTCATAGCCAAAGCGTTCCGCGTCCGCCTGTTCCAGAATCAGCGCCCGGTTCAGATGCTCGCAGCACTGCACCGCCAGAGCTATGCCGCTGCGGCGCAGCACCGGCGCAATCCCCGCCCAAATGGCTTCCGCTGCCTCCAGGCTGGAGCCTTTACCGATGCGTTGTCCCATGACCTCGCTGGACGAACAGCCAATCACCAGCAAATCCCCAGACTGCAGGCCGGCAGCCTGAAGCAGCTCCTCCACGGCTTGGGCCGCTTGTTTTTCAATACATTCCATCATACAGGTTCCCCCTTTTTCTTCAGCATACCCCCCTGGGCCGTGATTTGCAAGGCCCAGAATTTTTTTGCTTTTTATGCCAGGACCTATTGACAACTTTCCTTGTCATATGGTACTATGATGACAAAGAAAGTTGTCATTCTGACAAGGAAATTTTGCAAAGGAGGAATCGCGGTGCCCCTGAAAAACAGACTAAAGGAGTATCGGGCCAAGACCGGTGTCAACCAGAGTGACATGGGCAAGTTGGTTGGCGTTTCCCGGCAGACCATCAGCATGATCGAACGCGGCGACTACTCCCCTTCCGTGACCCTGGCGCTGAAAATCGCCCGATATTTCGGCGTCCATGTGGAGGACATCTTTCAATATGAGGAGGAAGAGACATGAACACAAAATCTGAGAACCGGAAAGCCCTGCCGAAATTTTTCCTGATCATTTTGTGCAGCCTGGTGGTGGGCGTCCTGCTGGGCATCGGCATTGCCTTCGCCGAAGGCGGCTGGACCCGGCAGTTTGCATCTGCCGTCCATAAGGGTTTGGTCGCTGCGGCGCCCTGGCTGCTCTGGGGCCTGGCCGTCCTGACCCTGGGCGCTGTACTGATTATCCGGCACACGGTAAAAAGGCGCCTGGCCGTCTGGCAGGAGGAGGATGAGGAGGCCCTGCAGGCAATGGACGGGCTGCTGAACATCGGCATGCTGGTCAACAACGTCTTCACCATTTTCTCTTATTTCCTGGCGGCGGTGCCCCTCTGCTGCTTTCAGGAATTCAGCGGCATCGCCTTTATTGTCTCTCTGGCCGGGTTCATCGCCTGCATGGCAGTCATGACCGTGGGACAGCAGCTGCTGGTGGATCTGACCAAGAAGCTCTATCCGGAAAAGCGGGGCAGCGTCTACGACCCCAAATTTCAAAAGACCTGGTATGCCAGCTGCGACGAGGCCGAGCGGGCCATGATTGGTCAGGCCGCCATGACAGCCTACAAAGCCGGCAGCTACACCTGCCTGCTTTTGTGGTTGATTTTGGTATTAAGCAATCTGCTTTTTGATTTTGGCCTGATGCCCATCGCCGTTGTGATGACGGTCTGGCTGGTCATGACGGTCAGCTACATCACGGCCTGCATGCGGCTGGAACAGCGCAAAGTCTCTGCAAAGTAGGGTCCATTTAGACTTGTGCAAACACATCCAATCCAAATCAAAGCCTCCCCTTACGCAGGGGAGGCTTTTGATTCTGCCATCTATGGAGCCTTTTGCGCATGCGCGGCAGGCCCTTTCATTTCATCAATAGTTCTCGGCATTGACCTCGAAATAGCTCTGGGGATGGGCACAGGTGGGGCAGATCTCCGGAGCCTTGGTGCCTACCACGATGTGACCGCAGTTGCGGCACTCCCAGATCTTGACGTCGCTCTTTTCAAAGACCTGAGCCAGTTCCACATTCTGCAGCAGCTTGCGGTAGCGCTCCTCATGGTGCTTCTCAATGGCGGCGACCAAACGGAACTTGGCAGCCAGCTCGGGGAAGCCCTCTTCCTCAGCGTTCTTAGCGAAGCCGTCATACATGTCGGTCCACTCATAATTCTCGCCCTCTGCGGCGCTGAGCAGGTTCTCCGCCGTGGTGCCGATGCCGTTCAGTTCCTTGAACCACATCTTGGCATGCTCTTTCTCATTATCAGCCGTCTTCAGGAACAGAGCCGCAATCTGCTCAAAGCCGTCCTTCTTGGCCTTGGAGGCAAAATAAGTATACTTGTTTCTGGCCTGGGACTCGCCGGCAAAAGCCGCCTCCAGGTTTTTCTCGGTCTGGGTACCTGCATATTTGCTCATGGTAAATTCCTCCTGTATGTATATTTATTATACAATCCGCAGAACGGACTGCATTTTTCTTTATCCCAGATAATGGCTCATGACCAGCATCAGGCAGAAACCTCCCAACAATGCATAGGTGGCGCCCCGCTCACAGCCATGGGCATGGGTCTCCGGAATCATTTCATCGCTGATCACATAGAGCATGGTGCCTCCTGCAAAGGCCAGGGCAAACGGCAGCACTGCCGTGGAGAGGCTGACGGCAAAATATCCAAGCAGCGCGCCCACAACCTCAATAAGGCCCGTGGCCAATGCGGCCAGAAAGGTCCTCCCATGACTCATGCCGGCGGCCAGCATCGGAGCAATGATGACCATGCCCTCGGGCACATTCTGCAGGGCGATGCCGGCAGCGATGGTGATGGCCTCGCCGGTATTGCCAGTGCCAAAGCCGACGCCGGCGGCGATGCCTTCGGGCAAATTGTGAATTGCAATGGCCATGACGAACAGCAGCACTTTATTCAGCTGCTCCGTTTTGGCCGGATGGCCTTCCTGGTCCACCCCCGCCAGGCGGTGCAGGTGCGGCACCACCTTATCCAGCAGGTTTAAACAAAACGCGCCGCAGAAAATGCCTGCAATGGTCACAACGAGTCCGCCGCTGCCGCTGCCGTATGCCAGGGACGGCAAAATCAGGCCGATCACCGCAGCCGCCAGCATGACGCCGGCTGCAAAGGCCAGCACCACATCATTGCAATGGATCGCACCCAGCACGGTGGCGCCGCCGACACCCAAGGCGGTCAGCAGAACCATTTCCATCAAAATCGCCTCCGATTTACTCCTTTGTCAATTTCACCTCATCGGCTGCCGCAATCCGGATCCGATGGATGGGCTCCACAAAGCTGTCAATGATTGCCTCAGCAATGGGATCCTCCACGTCCTTCTGAATGGTACGGCGGAGGTTGCGGGCACCGTAGGCGATGGAATAGGACTTTTTCACCAGGTAATCCACCAGGCTGTCCTCCCAGATCAGCTCCACGCCGCGCTCTGCCAGAGAATCCCGCAGTTCGCCCAGCATGATGGCGGCAATCTGGCGGAAGTCCTCCTCGGTCAGGCGATTGAAGCAGACGACCTCATCCACCCGGTTGATAAACTCCGGCCGCAGGAATTCATTGAGGGCCTTCATGGCCTTGTCCTTGCTCTGCTCCGTCACGGTCTGGCCGAAGCCCACGGAGCCGCCCTTCCGGTCCGAACCGGCATTGGAGGTCATGACGATGATGGTGTTCTCAAAGTTCACCACCCGCCCCTGGGCGTCGGTAATCCGGCCATCGTCCAGAATCTGAAGCAAAATGTTCAGCACATCGGGATGGGCCTTTTCCAGCTCGTCGAACAGAATAACAGAATAGGGCTTGCGGCGGATTTTCTCCGTCAGCTGGCCCGCCTCGTCATAGCCCACATAGCCGGGAGGCGAACCGATGATCTTGGAAACCGAGTGCTTTTCCATGTACTCGGACATATCCAGGCGGATCAGGGTTTCCACGGAATCAAACAGTTCCTCCGCCAGGCACTTGACCAGTTCGGTCTTGCCCACGCCGGTGGAGCCTACGAAAATAAAGGAAACAGGCCGCTTCTTGGGAGAAATGCCCACCCGGTTGCGGCGGATGGCGGAAGCCACAGCCGAAATGGCCTGGTCCTGGCCGATGATATGCTGCTTCAAACGCCCCTCCAGGGCGCGCAGCTGCTCAAACTCCTGCGCCCGGATCTTGCTGGCGGGGATTTTCGTCCACAATTCAATAATACGGGCCAGATTCTCCATGGTCAGCACAGGCTTGGGTTCTTCTTCCAGCAGAGCAATCTCCTGATCCATCTGCATACGGCGGCTGCGCAGGGTGGCCATGCGCTCGTAATCCTTCTCCTCCACAGTCTCGGAGAGCATCTGCAGCTCCAGGTCGATATCGTCCCGGTCCTTTTTCAGCGCGGCCAGTTTCCCAATGTTGGGATCCCTCAGATTGACATCGGAGCAAGCCTCGTCCAACAGGTCAATGGCCTTATCCGGCAGAAAACGGTCCGTGATATAGCGCTCGGACAGAACCACCGCCTGGCGGGCAATCTCAGGGGTTACCTCCACGCCATGGAATTCTTCATAATAGTGGGAAATCCCGCGGATAATCGCCACGGCCTCCTCCATGGTGGGCTCGTTGACCGTCACCGGCTGGAACCGGCGCTCCAGGGCGGAATCCTTTTCGATATATTTGCGGTACTCGGTGAACGTGGTGGCGCCGATGACCTGGATCTCCCCCCGGGACAGGGCGGGCTTGAGAATATTGGCGGCATTCATGCTGCCTTCCGCGTCTCCCGCGCCCACCAGGTTATGAACCTCGTCAATCACCAGGATAATATTGCCCAGCTTCTTGACTTCCTCAATCAGGCCTTTCATGCGGCTCTCAAACTGGCCGCGGAACTGGGTGCCGGCCACCAGAGCCGTCAGATCCAGCAAATAGACCTCTTTATCCTGGAGTTTGAAGGGGACCTTTTTCTCCACAATCCGCTGGGCCAGACCTTCCGCAATGGCGGTCTTGCCAACACCCGGCTCACCGATCAGACAGGGGTTATTCTTTTGACGCCGGTTGAGGATCTGGATGACCCGCTCCGTCTCCACTTCCCTGCCGACAATCCGGTCCAGCTGGCCGCTGCGCGCTTTCTGCGTCAGATTCAGGCAATAGGCATCCAGGAATTTGTGCTTCTTGTTTTTCTGACGTTCACCCTTTTCCGGCCGCTCCTCCCTGCCGGAGGCAGGCGGCTCGGCGGGCAGCTGATCCTCCTGCTGGCCGCCGAACAGCTTATTGAGAAACGGGAATGTGGCAGTCTGGCTCATATCCTCGCTGTCATCTTCCTCCTCATTCTCCTGATTCTGACTGTCAGCCATCAGATTCTCCAGCCCGTCAAAGGCGTTCATCATCTCGCTGTTGAGTCCTTCCAGATCCTCGTCTGTCAGACCCATGCGCTTCATAATATCGTCAACGGGCTTTAAGCCCAGCTCCTTGGCACATTTCAGGCAGAAACCTTCGCTGGAAGTCTTTCCCGCCTCCATTTTTGTCACGAAAATCACTGCAACATTTTTTTTACATCTGGAACATAAAGTGGGATGCATGATCGAAATCTCCTTTGAATAGGACCTGTTACCCAGTATAGCACAGGTTTTCCATGATTGCTACGGACAAATTTTTCCCTCCGGTGCCTACGGAACATACAGCCAGCCCTGCCCGTTGCCCAACAGCAGCGCAGAGCCGTCCTTGCGCATCACGACGGCTGTCGCATTGCCCGTCTCCACGGTCTGATGGTATACAGACAGGGATTGGGTATAAATGGTCAGCCCCTCCGGCGTCAGAACCGCCAGATAGCGGCCGCAGGCGGACATGTCCAGAATTTCCTGGCCCAGATAAACCGACGCAATTTCCTTTCCCTTCTCGTCCACCGTCACCAAACTGTAGCGGTTGCCTGCCTTATACATATTCACAGCCAGGGTCAAAAATCCGTCGCCATCGGCAGTAAAGTCTTTCAAATACCGGTCCTGATAAGAATAACTCCCAAGGAGCGTCCCATCCAGCGTCAGATACTGTACCGAGGTTTCTCCAATGGCACAGATCGTCTTGTCTCCGACAAACAGCAGATCGTAGATCAGCTGGCTGCCCAGGCTGATTGTCTGCTGGATTTCCTCCGAATCAGTCCGGAATAACAGGAGACTGCTTTCAAACACGCCTTCCTTCTGTCCCAGCCCCACTGCCGCCAGCCAGCGTCCGTCGCCGGAAATCGCACACAGCGGTATATACGTGGTGGAGGACAGCCAGCGATAAACCAGGTTTTGACTGTTGTTATACACAGACAGCACAGATTTATAGCCGCTGGCTGAAGAGGACGTACACAGATAGCCGCCGCTGGAGAGGTCCGCATCCAGGATGGCACGGTTTTCCTTCAGCCGCAGCACCTCGCCGTTTCGCCGGTGCAGCGCCAGCAGACTGTTGCCGCCCACATCATAAGCCAGGGCCATATCGCCGCTGACCTGCAGCTGCGGCAGTTCCATCTGCTCCTGCAGGACAAACAGCTCCTCCCCGTTTTCGTCATAGGCGCTCAACCCGCTGACAGATACGACTGCCAACCCATCGCCGAAGGATACGTACCGGTTGCTGCTGTGGGCGTCAAAGGTGTAGACGCCATAGCTGCCGTCGCCTCCGACATTCATATATTTGACCCAGCGGCGCAGACCATCGAGATTGAGGCCGTCGGTGAACAGCACCAGCGCAACCAGGCCGCAGACTGCCGCCACAATGACAGCAAATACAACGATCTTCTTCCACAGTCCCCGATGATCGGGAGTTGGTTCCAGATCCAGTTGGGTCACGTTATCCGACATGGAATGACACCTTCCCATCCTCATACCAAAGCTGCGTCATATACAGGCCGCCCGGCGGCACCGTGGGGCCGGCGGCCGTCCGGTTGCCGGCGTCCAGCAGCGCGCCGATCTCTTCGGGACGGATTTTCCCCTCCGCCGCGTAGACCACCGTGCCTGCCATGGCCCGGGCCATATTATACAGGAAGCCATTGGCGCAGACCTTCAGCTCAATCAGGTCTCCCCGCCGCTCCACCTTATAGTAGTAAACCGTCCGCACTGTGGATTTCACATCGGTTCCCACGGAACGGACCGCCGCAAAATCATGGGTGCCCACGAACTGATCCGCAGCCCGCTGCATCACCGTCTCATCCAGATGCCGGGGATAGAACCAGGCACGGTCCACATAGAACGGATCCCGGATCCGGGAATTATAGATGAGGTACGTATACTCCTTGCGCACGCAGGAGCCAATGGCGTTGAAGCCATCATGAACTTCCATGGCGCCGGTGACCACGATATCCTCCGGCAGATGGGTATTCATGGCGTAGGGCAGCCGGTCAACCGGGATCGTGGAGCTGGTGTGAAAATTGGCCACGTAAACTCTGGCGTGAACGCCGGCGTCGGTGCGGCCGCAGCCGGTCATCTTCACCGGATGGCCCACGATGGCAGCCGCCGCTTCCTCCATGGTCTGACCAATGGTCACGTCCCGCTTCTGGACCTGCCAGCCGTGATAAGCCGTGCCCACATAGGTCAAAAACAGGGCGATATTGCGCATAGGCGTTCCTCCACTCTCTTACAGGCCGAAGCGGCCCAACACGATAATGACAATCAGAATCACTACGCCGCCGGTCAGGGCAACATAGTCGTTGCGGCCATAACGCAGCTGTTTCATGCGGGTGCGGCCTTCTCCGCCGTGGTAGCAGCGGCACTCCATGGCCACGGCCAGCTCGTCGGCCCGGCGGAAGGAACTGATAAACAGGGGCACCAGAATGGGGATCAGAGCTTTGGCCCGGGACAGGAGACTGCCAGTCTCAAAGTCAGCGCCGCGGGCCTTCTGGGCGCTCATGATTTTATCCGTCTCTTCAATGAGGGTGGGAATAAAGCGCAGAGCGATGCACATCATCATGGACAGCTCATGAACCGGTACCCGGATTTTCTTTAGGGGGTTCAGCAGCAGCTCCAGGCCATCGGTCAGGGCAATGGGCGACGTGGTGTAGGTCAGCATAAAGGTGCCGGCAATCAGCATAGAAATACGCAGCACCATGAGCACCGCGCTGCGGACGCCCTCTTTGGTAATGGTAAAAATCCAAAATTTCACCAGGATCTGGCCCTGGGTATAAAACAAGTTCAGAATGCCCGTCAGGATAATGACGAACAGCAGCGGCTTGAGACTCCGCAGAATCACCTTCGGATTGATTTTGGACGCGGCAATGATCCCGCAGAGGGTCACCAGCATCATACCGTAGGTCACAAACCACTTGGCGCTGAACAGCGCCACAATATAGACGATGACCAGAATCAGCTTGGTTCTGGGGTCCAGACGGTGCACCACGGTTTTGCCCGGGAAATACTGGCCCAGGGTGATGTCCTTGAGCATGTCAGTGTCCCCCCTTCTGCGCCAGCAGCACTTCCAGCGCCTGGTCCACCGTATAAACGGAGGTGTCCACCGGCAGGCCCATATCCCGCAAGCGCAGGAACACCTGGGTCACCTGGGGTACATCCAGCCCCATGGCAATCAGCTCCCGGGCATGGGCAAAAACCTCCCGGGGCGTTCCGGCCATGGCAACGCTGCCGTGGTTCATCACGATCAGGCGGCTGACGTTGGAGGCAATCTCCTCCATGGAGTGGCTGACCATGATCACCGTGGCGTTCTGGGCCTTCTGGTAGTCCCGGATATTGGCCAGAATTCCCTCCCGGCCCACCGGATCCAGGCCTGCGGTCGGCTCATCGAGAATCAGCACATCCGGCTCCATGGCAATGACGCCGGCAATGGCCACCCGGCGCTTCTGTCCGCCGGCCAGCTCAAAGGGGGATTTCTGCAGGTTTTCCTCCGGAATTCCCACAAAGCCCGCAGCCCGGCGCACCCGCTGGTCAATCTCTTCCTGGGAGAGCTCCATGTTTTTGGGGCCAAAGGCAATATCCAGATAGGCCGTCTCTTCAAACAGCTGATACTCCGGATACTGGAACACCAGGCCCACTCGGAACCGGGTCTCACGGGTAAATTGCTTGTCGCTCCAGATATCCCGGCCGTCCAGGAGAATTTCCCCGGACGTGGGCTTCAGAAGCCCGTTGAGATGCTGAATCAGGGTGGATTTTCCGGAGCCTGTATGGCCGATGATCCCGATAAATTCTCCCCGGTTCACAGACAGGTTGACATTTTGAATGGCATCACTTTGGAACGGCGTGCCGGCTCCATAAGTGTGCGACAGGTTTTTTGTCTCAAGTATTGGCGTCAAAGTATGTGCCTCCAATTGTCACGGGTCAGGTCTCTTCCAAAAACTGTTTGAGTACCTGCGCGCAGGAATCGACGGAAAGGGCGTCCAGGGGCAGCTCGAAGCCCGCCTGGTTGAGCCGGTATAGCAGCTGCGTGGTCTCTGGTACCGTCAGGCCCACGGACTCCAGAAGCTCCACCTGGGTGAACACCTGCTGGGGCGTCCCGTCGGCAATGATGCCGCCGTCGGACATGACGATGACCCGGTCCGCCAGAACAGCTTCCGGCATGTGGTGCGTAATCAGCACCACGGTCATTTGATTCTCTTTATTCAATCGGGAAATGGTGGCCAGCACCTCCCGCCGGCCCTGGGGATCCAGCATGGCGGTCGGCTCGTCCAGAACGATGCACCGGGGCCGCATGGCGATGACGCCGGCAATGGCGATGCGCTGTTTCTGGCCGCCGGAGAGCATGTGGGGCGCGTGCTCCCGGTACTGATACATGCCCACCTGCTTCAGGGCCTCGTCCACCCGGCGGCGAATCTCCGCCGGCTCCACGCCCAGGTTCTCCGGTGCAAAGGCCACGTCTTCCTCCACCACGTTGGAGACAATCTGGTTGTCCGGATTCTGGAACACCATGCCCACGGTCCGGCGGATTTCCATCAGCTCCGCTTCCTGGCGGGTGTCCATGCCATAGACATGGACACTGCCGCCGGTGGGCAGCAGAATGGCGTTGAAGTGCTTGGCCAAAGTGGATTTGCCGCAGCCATTGTGGCCCAGCACCGCCACAAAGCTGCCCTCCTCAATCTCCAGATTCAGGCCCTCAAAGACCTGGACCGTGGGCGCATCCTCCACTCCGGGATATTCATAGGTCAGATTTTCGACCACAATTGCTTGTTTTTCCATTGACAGTTCCTTTATGATGATTGGGTTTCGTCCCGTACTGTCATTGCGAGGAGCGAAGCGACGCGGCAATCCGCATCCCATCGCTGCACGAAAGGAACGGATTGCCACGACCAGTCTGCGGACTGGTCTCGCAATGACACGGAATCCTGTATAGGCTGTTGATTGTTATTTCCCTTATTCTCCGTGAATCCAGCGTCCCGTGCTGCCGCAGGGCAGGGTCAGGCCGGAGTTGGTCACCGGCAGGCCCAGTTCCTGACATTCCGTGTGCCCGCCGTGTTTCGCGGTCACCAGGGTATCCAGCAGGTAGCCCAGCACCGACGGTGCCAGGCCTGTGGTATAGGAGTTGATGATAACGAACAGCGGATCATCGGACAGTACGCCGGTCACCAGCTCCAGGAACGGATACAGGTCTTTTTCCAGCTTCCAGATCTCGCCAGACGGCCCCCGGCCATAGGAAGGCGGATCCATAATGATGGCGTCATAGCGACGGCCCCGCTTGATTTCCCGTTCCACAAATTTGGCGCAGTCATCGATAATCCAGCGGATGGGGGCGTTTTCCAGACCCGAGGCCTTGGCGTTCTCTCTTGCCCAGGCCACCATGCCCTTGGCCGCGTCCACATGGCACACCGTGGCACCGGCCGCCGCTGCGGCCAGGGTTGCGCCGCCGGTATAGGCGAACAGGTTCAGCACCTGCACCGGCCGGCCGGCGTTCCGGATCTGCTCCATGGAGAAGTCCCAGTTCACCGCCTGCTCCGGGAAAATTCCCGTGTGCTTGAAATTCATAGGCTTCACGTTGAAGGTCAGGGGGCCGTAGCGCACCTGCCACCGCTCCGGCAGGCGCTTTTCGGACCACTGGCCGCCGCCGGCGCTGCTGCGGGCGTAGCGGCCGTCATAGGATTTCCAGCGCCGGTCCTTTCTGGGTGTGTTCCAGATCACCTGGGGATCCGGCCGCACCAGGGTATAGCTGCCCCAGCGCTCCAGTTTCTCTCCGCCGGAGGTGTCGATCACCTCATAGTCCTTCCATTGGTCTGCAATCCACATAGGCAAACTCCTTCTCTTCAGGGCCAGTTAAGCCAATCGTCCAGCAGGCCATGGAGGCCGGATCCCGACGTCTCATCCTCATCCTCTTCTTCCTCTTTGGGCAGATCGCTCTCCGAATGGATATAACACTCCATATTCATGGCATCCACTACCGGCGACACTGGCTGGAACAGGCCTGCCTTCAGCGGCTGATCGGAAACCACATAGGGCTGATCCATCACGACAATACCCGGCGTGGGGAAGCCGCGGACAATGTTCAGCATGCCCTGTTCATAGAGGTTGTTCCCAGGCACCTGGGCGCAGTATTGGTTGGCCACATGATCCGACGCCCCACAGATATCCGTCAGCTGATGCACATTGCAGCTCTCTGTGGGCACATCCTCCAGATACAGCTGACCGGAAATGGTCCGATCGCCTCTGGGGTCCTTCCTGCAGGCATCGGTGGCCAGAAGGCCGCTGTCGCAGCAATACGTGACGGTCACCACTTCCGAAGGCTTCTGGAACTCAGCATAGGACCGGTTCGCATGAATTCCGGACATGACCTTCTGCCAGAGCGACACTGCGGGATTCTCGGTGGAATCGGTCAGAACAATCTCCTCCGGATCATTGTAGCCGCACCAAACCACAGCCGTATAATAAGGTGTATAGCCGGCGAACCACTTATCCTTATCGTCATCGGTTGTACCGGTCTTGCCGGCCACCTGCACATTCTCCAGCTGAGCGCCGGTTCCGGTGCCTCCGGTCACAGCGTTCATCATCATATAAGTGGAATACCAGACGGTTTTCTGGCTGATAGCCTGGTTGGAATCCTGCGTATTGTCCAGGATGACCTTATCGTTGGAATCCAGAACCAGGGTATAGGTTCTGGCCTCCCGGTACAGGCCGTTGCTGGCAAAGACCGTGTAGGCTGCCGTCATATCCCGGACGGTCACACCGCCGTGGAGACCGCCCAGGGCCAGCGGCGCCAGGTCCATATCCGTCAGCACGGAGCCGTTGGAGGTCACCCGTTCCTCCAGCAGATCCAGGTTAAAACGGTCCTGGGCGAAATTGAAGCACAGCTCCTCCCCCATCTCCGCCACCAGCTTCACCGCAATGGTGTTGGTGGAGCGGCAGACCGCGTCATTGATGGAGGTCAGGCCGTAATAGGTGCTGTCGTAGTTCTTGGGCCAGGCCGCCGTATCCGTAAAGCGGTGCGGCGTGTCGTCATAGACCGTGGCCGGCGTCACCAGGCCCGTCTCCAGGGCCGGCGCGTAGACCGTAATGGGCTTCAGAATGGAGCCGGGCTGGAGATAGCTCTGGGTGGCGCGGTTCCAGGTGAGGCTGCCCTCTTTCTCCCCCACACCGCCGGCCAGGGCCACAATATCGCCGGTGGTATTGTCTGTCACCACAATGGCCGACTGCAGCTGCTGGCTGCTGGCCGTGTTCGGGATGTTGTCCAGATTCTGATAGACCGCATCCACCTGGGCCTGCACCTCGGGGTCGATGGTGCAGTAAATTTTGTAGCCGCCGGTCTGCAGCATCCGCAGGGCTACTTTGTATTCATAGCCCGTCTTTTCCATCAGGTCATAGACCACATCGTTGATCACCTGATCCTCAAAATAGGAGAAATAGCTGCCGCCGCTGCTCTGGCCGGAGCGGTTGACCAGGACCAACTCCTCGGCCACGGCTTTGTTGTACTGGTTCTCGCTGATATAGCCCTGATCCAGCATCTCATTGAGAATGATTTCCTGCCGCTCCTTGTTTTTTTCCGGATTGATATAGGGGTCATACAGAGACGGGTTGTTGGTGATGCCGATGAGAGAGGCGCATTCCGCCAGGGACAAATCCTCCACATCCTTGCCGAAATAGACCTCCGCCGCCGCCTGGACGCCGTAGCAGCCCTCGCCCAGGGGGATGATGTTCAGGTACCATTCCAGGATGTCATCCTTGGAATAGGTCTTTTCAAATTCCAGCGCCCGGAAAATCTCCAGCAGCTTGCGGCGAACGGTAACCTCGTCGTCGTGCGTCAGGTTTTTGATCAGCTGCTGGGTAATGGTGGAAGCGCCGTAAAGGGACTTGTTGCCCAGAAACAGCTCCACGCCGGCCTTGGCGGTTCGCAGCCAATCCACGCCCTTATGGTCCTCAAAGCGCTTATCCTCAATGGCAATACAGGCGTAGCGCAGGTTCCAGGGGATGTCCTCCAGGCTGACCCAGCTGCGGTTTTCGCTCTCGTAG
>CAMBCW010000014.1 GCA_945864925.1 uncultured Clostridia bacterium | reverse complement strand
AGCTGGGCAGGCGCAAATGACCCTTACTCTCAAAAAAGCTGAGGAACATCTCCCGCAGCTCGTTTACGCCATACTTTTTGGGTTCCATAGTTTTTCAATTTCTCCTTCAATTTCAGATTATGCATGCAAAAAAGAAAGCCCCGCCCCAACATAGGGGCAAAGCTCTGCTTCGCGGTACCACCCTAATTGCCGCAGCGGCGGCATCTTGGTCCATCCTGTATCGCGGATGAGACGGCCCGCTCTTCGCAGGCCTGCTCGGAAGCGGCTGCTGCGGAGGAACTCCCGGAGGGCTTGCACCGTCCCCTCCTCGCTCTGGGCTCTGTCCGCCGCTGACTTCGTCACGGCAACTGTCTATATCATTGCTATTTTATCACGATTTTCTCCTTTGTCAACTGCCGTTTTCCTCCATTTCGTTGATTTTTGCGCCTTGTGCTTGAAAAAAGCATCCCCGGCCGGTATAATTTTCTGGAACTGAAAGGAGTGGATCCCATGGCAAAAGACCTGACCGTTGGCCGTCCCAGCAAGCAAATGACCTTATTTGCCCTGCCTATGATCGTCAGCGTGATTTTTCAGCAGTTTTACAGCATGGCAGACAATATCATTGCCGGTCAATGTATTTCCGACGGCGCCCTGGCTGCAGTGGGCAATGCCTATCCCATCACGATGATCTATATGGCCGTGGCGCTGGGAATCAACATCGGCTGCAGTGTCGTAATCTCCCAACTCTTCGGCGCGAAGGACTACGGGAAAACCCGTTCCGCCGTTTCCACAGCCCTCTTCACCACGACGGCTCTGGGACTGGTCATGACCCTGTTGGGCCTGCTGCTGGCCCAGCCCCTGCTGCATCTGCTGCAGACGCCGGCAGATATCTTTGAGGATACGACCGCTTACCTGGATATCTACACCCTGGGACTCTGCTTCATTTTCCTCTACAATATCTGCACCGGCACTTTCAACGCGCTGGGAGATTCTGTCACCCCCCTGGTGTTCCTGATTGCATCGTCCCTGGCCAATGTGTTCGTGAATCTGCTGTTCGTCCTGGTGTTTCAGATGGGCGTAGCCGGTCTGGCCTGGGCCACCTTCTTGTGCCAAGGCGCCGCGGCGGCGCTGGCCTTTCTGGTACTGATGCGGAAGCTTCGGCTGCTCTACCGGGGGCCTTACCGGCGGTTCTCCGGGGAGCTCCTGAAAAAAGAGGCCATTCTTTCGGTCCCCGGCATCCTGCAGCAGAGCTTTATCTCCGTGGGCAATCTGCTGATCCAGGGCGTCATCAACAGCCAGGGCACCGCCGTGATCGGCGCTTTCTCCGCCGTGGCCAAACTCAACACCTTCGCTGTGCAGCTGTTCACCACCGTCTCCAACGCCGTCTCCGCCTTCACCGCCCAGAACATCGGCGCCGGCAAGCTGGACCGGATCAAGCAGGGCCTGCGGTATGGCATTACGATCAACCTGTTCATCTCCGCGGCATTCGCTTTGATCTATACCCTGGGCAGCAGCCTGGTCCTGCAGATCTTTGTCTCCCGGGAGAGCATCGAGATTCTCCGCATTGGACAGACCTTCCTGCATTTGGTTCCCTGCTTCTATCCCCTGGTCTGCATCAAGCTGAGTTTGGACGGCGTGCTCCACGGTGCGGGCGACGCCAAAGCTTTCATGGTATCCACCCTCGCTGACCTGGTGCTGCGCACGGCATTGTCCTTCCTCCTGTCCCCCGCCCTGGGCTACTACGGCGTATGGATCGCCTGGCCCATCGGATGGACGGTTGGAACCATCCTCAGCGCCTGGTACTACTTCCGCGGCGGCTGGAAGCAGATTTTCCGAATCTGATTTTCCGGATTTCCGTAACCTTTTCTGATGGTTTGCGTCTATCCAAATAGAAGGGAGGCGGCGGCATGTTGGATTCCGAGATCATCGCCCTATACTGGTCGCGTCAGGAGCAGGCCATTGCGGAAACCCAGGCCAAATATGGCAGCTACTGTCAAGGCATTGCCTGGAATATCCTGCGCAACCGGCAGGACACGGAGGAATGCGTCAACGACACCTGGCTCCGGGCCTGGAACGCCATGCCGCCGCAGCGTCCCAATGCCCTGGCGGTATTCCTGGGCACCATCACCCGGCATCTCTCCCTGGACCGCTGGCGGGCCACACTGGCCAAAAAACGGGGCAGCGGCCAGCTGGAAGCGTCTCTTTCCGAACTGGATGCCTGTGTTCCCGCCGGCGTCAGCCTGGAGGAGCGAATCTCCCAGGAAGAGCTGGGCCGGCTGCTGGACCGGTTCCTCCGGACGCTGCCCCTGCGGGAGCGGTGTATTTTCATCCGGAAATACTGGTACACCGACAGCATCCTGGATATCGCCCGCCGCTTTCATATGACGGAAAGCGCCGTCAAGGTCAACCTGCACCGCAGCCGGAACAAGCTGCGGCAGCTGCTGGAACAGGAGGGATTTGCACCGTGAACGGAGACTATCTCTATGAAGCCATGGGCCGCATCGGAGCCGACCTGGTGGAGGTAGCGGAAAAGCACCCCTTCCCCAAATCCCCCTGGCGGCGCATCCTCCCCCTGGCCGCCTGTCTGGCCGTGGTCCTGGGACTGACCCTGGGCCTGCTGGCCGTTCTGGGACCTGCCGCGCCTCAGCCCATGGCCGCGCCGTCAAATCGGCCCATTGTGCAGATCCCCGACCGGTACCGGCTCTATGCCAGAGAAGGGCTGTCCTTCTGGATCGATGACCGGGGTGTGCTCTATGGCCATGCCCGGGAGGACTATACCCACCAGATCTCCCGGAGCGATGCCTACTACAAGCCCCGGCGGAAGCTCATGACCGGCGTGGCCGCTGTCTATCCGGACGCCGGCGGCGTCACCCTGGCCCTGAAAACCAACGGAGAACTCTGGGGCTGGGGCACGGATTACAGAGGCCTGCTGATTGAGTCTGACACAGAACGGGACTACCGCTCTTTGCTGATGGAGAACGTGGTCTCCGCCGGCGTCGGATGGAGCCATTGTGCCGCCGTGCAGCAAGACGGCAGCCTGTGGCTCTGGGGCACCCTTTGCGGAGAAGTCCGGCAGCCGCTGAAGGTTCTGGACGGTATCGCCGCTGTTTCCGTATGCGGAGATATGACGTTCGCCATCAACCGGGACGGCACCGCCTATGTCTGGTGCAATTCCAGCAGCCCGGTCCAGGGGGAATTTACGGTGGAGTTCCGCCCCATTGCCGAAAATATCATTGACGCAGCCTGGCTGGGTGGCAGCTGTTACCAGCTGCTGACAGCGGAGAGCACCGCATTGCAGTTCGACCCGGAGACAGAGGACCATTCTCTTCCCGTCGTGGCCCGGCAGGTGCAGTCCGTCTGGAACGGCGGACTGATCAAAACCGACCACAGCCTCTGGCGGTGGAGCACGTCGGAAACAGACAGTTCCCTGCGCAAGCTGGGAGAAAACGCCGCCTGCGCCCACAGTGATTGGGGCGGCTACCTCATTGCCCTGTTCCTGGACGGTGCTGTGCAGGTGCTGGACCAGGCCGGCAATGTCGTGGCCGATGAAACGCCGGGAGCCTGGTTCCAAAGAATCGGCCTCTGGCTGGGGCAGCTGGAGCTTCCCATGCTGGCCTTCCTGGGCAGCTTCCTGGCGTACACCGACGCCCTGGCGCTGCCCCTGATCTCCCTGTTTCTGGAGCGGCCTGGCAAAGCCCGCCGGTGGCTGGCCCTGGCCAGCTGCAGTGCCTGCGTTCTGGCTCTGGCTCTGAAGCTGTGGGGCTTGGCTGCCCAAATCCGTGCCCGGGAGTGGAGCATCCTGCTGGCCACCATGGACGGCACCTTGCGTACCGCGCTGATTCTGACTGTCTGCACCGGCGTGCTCAACCTTCTGGCCGCTCTGCTGCCCCAGGCTGCCCGCCGGCGGACCGCCACCATTCTCCTTTGGGCCGGCGTGGCCGCCGCCTTGGTTTTGGTCTTAATTCCCAAGACAGCCAAGATCCAGCAGAAGCTGCAGGTCTATGAATACGCCCTGGGCCAGACCGAACCCCTGGCTGTCCACCAGGTGACCATCGACGGTCTCTATTCCCGCTCCTATCTGATCCGGGACTCCTTCTCCGGCACTTTGTCCATCAGCGGCTTCCCGGACACCCAGGACCGGCGCGCCAGCATTACGTTTGATGCCGGCGAAAGCATGGCCATGATCTCCTATCTGGACAGCTATGGCCAGCCCCTCAGCTCAGAAATCGGTCAGATCTATACCGTCCGGGATTTCAGTCAGCTGGTGCTGATAGTCTTTGAGGGGACGGACCGCGAGGACGGCGGCATAAGCTGGAACTGGACCAGCGACGGCGGCCGTGTGCTTTGCACCAACGCACCGGATTACCAGTCCCTGCTGGACGTGTTCACCCAAGTCGGCTTTCCCTATGAGCCGGCACCGTAAAAGGAGGGATTCGCATGTGGATCGCATCGCTGCTCCTGGGCCTGACCGCCTGGGCCGCGCCCCTGATCGCCAGGATCAGGAAGCCGGCACACCGCGGCTGGTCCCTGGCCGTCAGTTTTCTCTGCTGTGCCCTGGCGCTGCTGCTGCAGCTGCTGGAGGTCTGGCAGCGGGTCCGCCAAATGGACTGGAGCGGTCTGTCAGACACCGTGGATATGCTGGCCTGGCCCGCCCTGGTGCTCGTAACAGGCGTTTTCGTGTTCAACCTGCTGTCTCTGATTCCATGGAAATGGCCGGCGGGGCTTCCGGATTGGGAAGCATCCCCTCAGCAGCAGCTGACCCTGACTCTGGGGCTGCAGGGCGCTGTTTTCCTGTTGGCCGTTCTCTTTTTCCTGTTCTGGGAGGGCAGCGGCCGCTATAACAGCAGCGAGATTGCTCCGGTGCTGTCTCTGACGGCCCACGCCCTCACCCTCCCGGCGGCAGTGGCCGCCCTGGTACTGTGGCGGGGGCGGCTGTCCTGGACTGCGCCCCTGGGTTTCGCCCTGTTTCCCTTGGCTTTATATCTCCTGATTCGGATCACCGCCATCAGTGAACGGCTCCCCTATGACTGGGACGCTTTGACCCGACCCATGTGTGAAACCTACAGCCTCCCGTGGGGCATCGTCACACTGCTGCTCTGGGCCGCCTTATGGCTGTTCCGCTTTCTCCGCGCAAAACGCCGGAAATCGCCTCCCGACCCGGAAAACGCATAGCAAAACGCACCCAACCTTGGGTGCGTTTTGCTATGCGTTTTCAGTCCTGGGCTGACAGCTCCACGGCGTGGCGGACAAAGGACAGGGCAGGTACCTGCTTTGGCAGCTTCATCCGGAACCGGCTTTGGGGCGTTTTCGGTTCCAGAAGCACACCGCCCTCCAGGTCCTCCATAGGCGGCACCGTCATGGAGAACGGCTTACAGTCCGGGCCCACCAGTTCCACCGTGTCCCCCGTCCGGAATTTGTTCCGCAAGCTCAGAACGGCGTTGCCCGCAGAATCGCAGTCCTCCACCACAGCGCAGATCTGCCAGTCCCGCAGATACCGGCCGTTGGCCGTATACTGGCCAGGCTGACCGTAGAAGAAGCCGGTGGCATAGGGCCGATGGGAGACGTGCTCCACCTCGTCCCGCCACACCAAATCCACAGGCCGGCCAGCATACACATCGTCCAATACATGGCGGTAGGCCCCGGTGACAATGGCGGCGTAATAGCCGGATTTGGCCCGCCCTTCAATCTTCAGGCAGTCCACTCCGGCGTCCATGAGATCGTCCAGGTGGTCGATCATGCACATATCCCGGGAATTCAGGATGTAGGTGCCCTGCTCGTCCTCAAACACCGGGAAATACTCTCCCGGACGTTTTTCCTCCATGAGGGCGTACTGGTAGCGGCAAGGCTGCGCACAGGCCCCCCGGTTGGAATCCCGGCCCGTCATATAGTTGCTCAGCAGACACCGGCCGGAATAGCTGACGCACATGGCGCCGTGGCAGAAGGTCTCGATTTCCAGCTGCGGATCCACTTTGGCACGGATTTCCCGAATCTCCGCCAGGGACAGCTCCCGGGCCAGTACCACCCGCTGGGCCCCCAGGTCAAACCAGGCTTGGGCGCAGGCGTAGTTGCCGATGGACTGCTGGGTGGAGATATGCCGCTCGCAGTGGGGCGCGTATTGCTTTGCCATCTGGAACGCCCCCAGATCTGCCAAAATCAGGGCGTCCACCCCGGCATCGTCCAGCAGCTCCAGATAAGCAGGCAATTGCGCCGCCTCACCGTTGCGGGGCATGATATTCACGGTCACATGGGCTTTCACCCCGTGGGCGTGGGCATAGGCCACGGCTTTGGGCAGTTCCTCGGGGGTAAAATTTCCGGCGAAGGAACGCATGCCGAAGCTGGTTCCGGCCAGATAGACTGCGTCAGCCCCATAGGCCACCGCCAACTGCAGCCGCTCCCAGTCCCCGGCCGGGCACAAAAGCTCAGGTTTTTTCCGGTTTATCATAGGAATCCTCCCAACAGAATCCAGCACCAGGGCGGCCTGCGGCCGCCCTGGATATTGAAACAGGTCTTATCAATCGCTCAGTTGTCCTGCACCGACCACATCGCCGGTCTCAGCGTCCACATAAATCAGCAGTGAAGTCAGCGGGTCGTTCCGATCCGTCAGACGCACGGCCCATACCGGCTGATCGGTATAAAGGGGCTCTCCGTCCGCGTCCTTGACGGCCCACTCTTCACTCCATGGGAAGGCAAGCCAATCGTCTTTGGACGACAATTTCTGGGCATACGCCCCTTCGGAGAAATCGGATTCCCAGGGCTGGTACTGGTAGAGTTCCTTTTTGGCCTCTTCCAGGGCGATCTCAATGGCCTTCTCCTCCGTAATGCCCTGCTCTCCTTCGCCCAGCAGGGAATCCAGGAACGCCTGGTATTCATAAACTGTTTCGAAGAAGCTGTGCCCGCCGGCGGGATTCAAGGCATAGAAATAGTAGTCCGTATCCGACGGATACAAAGCCGCACGGATGGAACTCATGCCGGGGCTGGCGATGGGCCCCACGGGCAGGCCGGCGTTGGTATACGTGTTATAGGGGCTGATGACCGCCTTGTCAGCGTTGGACAGGATTTCCTTCCGCTCGGGCAGGACATACTGAATGGTGGCGTCAATATTCAGGCAGGGATAGAGCTTGCTGCACAGGCGGTTATAGATCACAGAGGCAATCTTGCCGCTCTCCGCGGCACCGGAAGTCTCCTTTTCCACCAAGGAGGCCACAATGATCACATCATGCATGGTCAGCTGCTTCTGCCCGGCCTCCGCCTCTGTAAAGCCGTTTTCCAGCATGCGGCTGCGCAGCTCCCGGTTGAGTGTATCCAGGTCCGCCTGCAGTGTCTCATCCAGCTTGTTGTTGAAGTTCCGCAGGAAACGGCCCAGGGCATTCTCCGGCTCATCGTCCACATAGAATTCATATGTGTCCGGGAACAGATAGCCCTCCAGCCGGCGGTAGTCGCCGTACTCCAGGCCTTCCAGGAACCAATAGTCAAATTCATAATTGGCGGCGGCATCCTTCAGTTCCTCCACCGAGCAGACGCCCTTCTCCGCCAGCAGGGCAAAGATATCCTCAGCCTCATAGCCTTCCGGAATCGTGACCTCCACGGTGGCCCGGCTGCCTCCATAACCGCTCATCCCGTTCACCAAAGCGTGATAGTCAAACACATTATTCAACTCATAGGTGCCGGGAATAATCTTTTCCTCTGCTTTGGAGACCATGCAATAGAGGTTAAACAGCCAAGGATATTTCATCAATCCTTCCTCATGAAGCATATTGGTGATCTGGGACATGGTCGCATTGGCCGGTACTGTGACGGTGACCACATTGTCCGTGGCCGTCAGGGCGCAGACATCATCTGCGCATTTCCATGCCAGTACAGCCAGCAGAATGGAAGCCGCCAGCACGCAGCAGACATACAGCAGCGCACGGATGACAGGAGGAATGCGGTGCGTGTCCTCCGCTTCTTCCTCCAGCTCGTCCAGATCCTCGTCGCTGACCAGATCCGCATATTCAGCCGGCAGTGTCGGCTGAAAGGCAGACCGGTCCCCTTGGATGTCCTCCTTGGTGCTCTGGATCAGTTCATCCAGCGTCATATCCTCCGGTCGGATTTCTTCCGGATATTTTTGCTCGGACATAGGCGCCTCCGTTCAGTGGGTATACACCAGGCCAGCCCGGACCCGGGCCGCCGTTTCAGCGTCTTTCAGGGTCTCCAGCAGCAGCAGGCCGAAATCCACCGCCGCACCAGGCGCACGGCCTGTCAGAACGCGGCCGTCCCGCACGGCGTTGGCGTCCTGCATCCTGGCGCTGCCCATCTGATCTTCCAGGCCCGGGTATACCACGGCCCGCTTGCCGTCGGTGATGCCCAGCTTTGCCAGAATGGTGGGGGCTGCACAGATGGCCGCCACCAGCTTTTCCTGATCATAGGCATAGCGCACAGCGTCCATGGCCGCCTGGCTGCCCAGGATGGAATGGACGCCGCCCATGCCTCCGGGCAGAACAATCATCTCCATGCGCTCCAGGTCCAGCTCCTCAACGGTGCAGTCCGCCCGCACCGTGATTCCATTGCCGCCGGTGATCTGCGTTCCGCCGATCCCTGCCAGCTGCACCTCCACGCCGCCGCGGCGCAGGATATCGCAAGGGCAAATCGCTTCCATTTCTTCAAAACCGGTTCCAAGAATGATATAAACCATTGTGTTACCTCCAGTCCATGTATTGTTTCCAGATTCAGCCGCCGCTTATTCTCCTGCGGACCACCGCCCACAGGAATTTGGGCAGGCGAAGCATTCTGCCAAAGCGCCGCGGCTCCTTTATCAGCCGATAGAGCCATTCCAGAGAACAGTTGATCATCCACTGCGGCGCCCGCTTCACCGTTCCGGCGAAGGCGTCCAGGCTGCCGCCCAGACCGGCCATAAGCCCCACCTGCAGTTCTCCGCGATGGCGCTCCATAAACAGCTCCTGCTTGGGCGCGCCCAGGCAGACAAAGAGGAAATCCGGCTGTGCCTGGTTGATCTTTTCCACCACGGCCGTCTCCTCCCGGAAATAGCCGTCGGCCGTGCCGCAAATTGTCAGACCCGGATGCTTGCTCCGCATATTTTCTGCAGCCAGCTCCGCAATTCCGGGCTTTCCGCCCAGCAGGTAGACCCGGCCGCCGGTCTGCGCCAGGAGCGCCAGCATCCGGTCTGCGAAATCCACGCCGGCCACCTTCTGCTTCAGGGGCGTTTTCAAAATTCTGGAAGCCAGCACCACACCGGCGCCGTCAGGCAGGACCAAATCCGCATCGTTCAGCAGCTGACACAGGGCCGGGTCCCGCATGGCCTCATAGACAATCTCCGCATTGGGGGTCACGACACAGGCCGCGCCGGGCGTAGCCATCAAGGTTCTGGCCCGCTCCAGGGCCTCGTCCATGGTAACATTGTCAAACCGGACGCCCATCACTTCAAGTTTCATCCGCAGGCATACCTTTCCAGATTAGAAATTTTCTTTATTTTATCACAAACGCCCCACTGGCGCAAGGTTCCAACTGTCAAAAAACTGTGAACACACACAAACAGGCGATTTGGCATAAACTGTGATGGAAGCCAGACGGCTTTCAATTCAGATAGGAGGTAATCCCATGCCAGATCAGACCCCGGCCTGTGATCTCTCGGGCATCCGCGAGGCCGTATGTATTCACACAAAGAAAGTCACGGACGCATGCCGTGACAAGGACTGCATCGAAGATCTCCGCGTTTACTTAACCCGTGAATCCCAATCCATTCTGGACCGCTGCGCCACCGCCAGAGCGCGGTGCGTTGAATTGATCCATACCACCATTCAGGTGGAGGCCGTTCCCTATAACACCGGTTTCTTTACCCTGGACATCACCTTCTTCTACCGGGTCGTAGCCGATGTGACTCTGGGCGGCACACGCCCCACGACGGTCTACGGCCTGGCGGTGTTCTCCAAGCGCGCCCTGCTCTTCGGCGGCGACGGCAATGCCAAGGTATTCACCAACCGCATGTGCGACTGCAAGAGCAGCCGTTGCAACTGCATGCCGCAAGCCGTGGTGGAGGTCGTGGACCCCATGGTGCTGGATTCCAATGTGGTGGACGCCTGCAACTGCGGCTGCGGCTGCGACCTGCCGGAGATTCCGGAATGCGTCCTGTGCTGGTTCGACGACGAGCTGGTCCTCTCCGGCGAGTGCCGCCGGCTGCTGGTGACCATCGGCCAGTTCTCCATCATCCGCCTGGAGCGGGACACTCAGCTGCTGATCCCCGTGTTCGACTACTGCATCCCCACCAAGGTCTGCAGCGAGACCGGCGTGGTGGGCGGCACCGAAAGCCCCTGCGACATCTTTGGAAAAATCGAATTCCCCGTAGACGCGTTCTTCCCCAGTCGCAACGAACCCTGTATCCAGCCCAGCGAGAGCTGCACCGGATGCTACCGCACCACAAACAAGTAATATGACGATCGGCTTGAATAAGCAGCCGCAAATTTTTTGCAAGTGTTCAAAGTAACGCTGTCATCGCAAACCAGTCCGCAGACTGGTTCGGCAATCCGTTCTCCCTTCACAAACCGATTTTCAGGAGCACGCAGAGACTTTCAGTGTCGGGAAATACGGATTGCCACATCGCTTCGCTCCTCGCAATGACAGTGTGGAACAGAACTCCGGGATTAAACTGTGTATGCTTACAAAGCCCGATCCTCATAACAAGTAATCCCCAGCGTGTCGAAAAAGTCTTTTCGACACGCTGGGTGCGGTTTTTCGAACTTCAAAAAGTTCGAAAACCTTTTGATTGAACGTGCAGGGGGCTTTTTGCCCCTGCACACATCCCCCGCTACTCACTCACGAAAGTCTCTTTCATTGTTTAACGACAGTCTGCCCGCCATATGTCTGGCAGGTGATATTTACACTTTATTTCTTGGCTCAATTCGTGTATAATAATTTTATCTATGCACAGGGAGGGATTGGATGTATCAGGCGCTGTACCGGAAATACCGGCCCCAGACCTTTGATGATGTGGTGGGCCAGGGCGCTGTGACCCAGACCCTCAAAAACCAGCTGCAAACCGGAAAGCTGAGCCACGCCTACCTTTTCACCGGTACCCGCGGTACCGGCAAGACCTCCTGTTCCAAGATTCTGGCCAAGGCAGTCAACTGTCTGGATCTTCAGGACGGCAATCCCTGCAACCGCTGCCGGGCTTGCCGGGCCATCGATTCCGGGGCCTGCCTGGACGTGCTGGAAATCGACGCCGCCTCCAACAACGGCGTGGACCAGGTCCGCGCCCTGCGGGACGACGCGGTCTACACCCCCTCGGAGGTGCGCAAGCGGGTCTATATTGTGGATGAAGTGCATATGCTCTCCATGGCGGCCTTCAACGCCCTGCTGAAGATCATCGAGGAGCCGCCGGAGCATCTGATGTTCATCCTGGCTACCACGGAACTGCACAAGGTGCCGGCCACCATCCTCTCCCGCTGCCAGCGGTTTTCCTTCCGCCGGCTCCTGCAGGAAGACATTGCCGGCCGGCTCAACTATATCGCCTACCAGGAGGGCATTGACCTGGAGCCGGAGGCCTGCCGCCTCCTGGCCCGTCTGGCCGACGGCGGCCTGCGGGACGGCATCAGTCTGTTGGATCAGTGCGCCTCATCGGCCTCCGGCCCTCTGACGGCGGAGGTGGTCTGCGGGGCCTTGGGGCTGGCCGGCCAGCGGCAGACAGCCCAACTCATGGACGCCGTGGCCCGTCGGGACGCCAAAACCGCCCTGGAGCTGTTCTCCGGCCTCTACGCCGGCGGTAAGGACCTCGCCGCCATGCTGGACGAGCTGACAGCCCTGAGCCGGGATCTGCTGATTCTGAAAACAGCGCCCAAAAGCGGCCTGACCATGCTATCCGGCGTGGCCACGGACCAGGAGGCTCTGGCCCTGCTGGAAAAGTTCACCCCGGCGGAGCTGCTGCGGATCACCACCGTGCTCCAGGAGACGGCGTCCGGCTTTGCCAAGAGCGCCAACCGGCGGGTGGACGCGGAGCTGTGCATCCTGCGGCTGTGCAGCCCCGCCCTGGATCTGGACGCCCGGAGCCTCAACGCCCGCCTCAGCAAATTGGAAGACCAGATCGCCTCCGGCAGCTTTGTCCAGGCCAAACCGGTTCCACAACCGGAGGACGACGACCGGCCTCCTCTGCCCGACGACAGCGACGCGCCGCCGGAGGTGCCGGACGCGCCCCCTGTGCCGCCCCTGGCCCGGCCCAGTGAAGCGCCCACGGGCTTCTGGGCGGACTTTGTGGCCAAGCTGCGGCCGGAGATCCCCAACAAGGCCAAGGGCTTTTTTGATGTGGGCGGCCCGGTCAAGCCCCAGCTGGAATCCGGATTGCTGACCCTGGTGGCGGACACGGGCTTTGTAAAAAGCGTGGTGGACATCCCCCAGGTGCTGGAGCCGGCAGCCCGCGTGGCCTCGGCCCTGTTGGGCGGCCCCACCCGGGTGCGCTGCGTCCAGAAGGGGAAAAATACCGCACCAGCTGGTGGACAGGACCCTCTTCGCTCCCTGGTGGAGTTCGGCGAAACTCATAACGATGTCATTACCATTACCAAAAACAGATAGGAGATTGTAACAATGGCAAAAGGCGGATATCGCGGCGGCATGCCCATGGGCGGCATGAACATGAACATGGTCAAGCAGGCCCAGAAGATGCAGCAGGAGATGCTGCGGATGCAGCAGGAAATGGAAACCAAGGAATACGAAGCCACTGCCGGCGGCGGTATGGTCACGGCGGCGGTCAATGGCAAGCACGAGCTGCTGCGGCTGGCCATTGATCCGGAGGCTGTGGATCCCGAGGACGTGGAAATGCTCCAGGATATGGTCATCGCCGCCGTCAATGAGGCCATGCGCAAGGCTGACGCCGATGCGGCCGCTTCCATGGGCAAGCTCACCGGCGGTCTGAATCTGGGCGGTCTGCTGTAATGCGCAGTTTTCCCGCCGCTTTGGAGCGGCTGACGGAACAGTTCGCCCGGCTGCCCGGCATCGGCGGCAAAACCGCCCAGCGGCTGGCTTTCCATGTGCTGAGTCTGCCCCAGGAGGATGCGGAGGTCTTTGCCCAATCCATTCTGGAGGCCAAGCGAACCGTGCACACCTGCCGGGTCTGCCAAAACCTGACCGACCAGGACCTGTGCGCCATCTGCGCAGACCCGGAACGGGATCAGGGCTTGATCTGCGTGGTGGCCGAGCCGCGGGACGTGGTGGCTATGGAGCGCTCCCGGGAATACAACGGGGTTTACCATGTGCTCCACGGGGTCATCTCCCCCTTGAACCATGTGGGCCCCGACGATCTGAAGATCCGGGAGCTGCTGAACCGGGTTGCCCAGGGCGGTGTCCGGGAGGTCATCATGGCCACCAATCCCGACACCGAGGGCGAAGCCACAGCCATGTACCTGAGCAGGCTGCTGCGTCCCCTGGAGGTCAAGGTCACCCGGTTGGCCTACGGCATTCCCGTGGGCAGCCAGCTGGAATATGCCGACGAGATCACCCTCCTGCGTGCCCTGGAGGGCCGCCGGGAAATCTGAAGGCAAAAATACAAAAGTCTTCTGCAAAGTTTTCCTTTGCAGAAGACTTTTTATACTAAAATCTGCTTGAAATCTTTAAAAGATTTCCGAGGATGAATTGTGCCAGAAAAGGCAGATGACGCAGCTGGGCTGGCGCCCAGCAAGGAAGATAACGCATTCTGGCGCAATTCAGACCGGAAAGAATGGAAGATTTTAAACAGATTTTAGTATTATATGCCGCAGAGTCTGGGATCAGGTGGCAAAGCCTGCGTATTGGGTCATATACAGATTATAATAGGTTCCCTTCCGGGCCAACAGGGCGTCGTGATTTCCCTGTTCCACAATCCGTCCCTGATCCATGACCACGATCAGATCCGCATCCCGAATGGTGGACAGCCGATGGGCGATGACGATGCTGGTCCGGTTCCGCATAATCTGCTGCATGGCGCTCTGAATGGCTTTTTCCGTCCGGGTATCCACATTGGAGGTTGCCTCATCCAAAATCAGAATCTTGGGATCGGCCACAAAGGCCCGGGCAATGGCCAGCAGCTGCCGCTGCCCCTGGCTGATATTGGAACCGCCCGCCGACAGCATGGTATCATACCCCCGGGGCAGTGCAGAAATCATTTGTTCGCTGCGGCTCATCACCGCAGCCCGCTCCAGCTCCTCCTGGGTCACGGTTTCCTTGGCATACGCCAGATTGCTGCGGATTGTGTCGGAAAACAGCACCGTATCCTGCAGTACAATGGCGATCTGCCTGCGCAGGCTGCTCCGGCAGACCGACGCAATGTCCTGCCCGTCAATACAGATCCTGCCGCTGTCGACGTCATAAAACCGCATCAGCAGGTTGACCACCGTGGTCTTGCCGCTGCCGGTGGAACCGACCAGGGCCACCATTTTGCCGGACGGCACCGTCAGGTTGAAGTCCTGAATCACAGGATGTCCAGGCTCATAGGCAAAATTGACATGAGAAAACTCCACCGCTGCTTCTTCGCACTCCGCCAGAGGCGCTCCGGCCATATCCTCACTTGCCTCATCCAAAACGGCAAATACCCGCTCCGCACCGGCAATGGCAGTCTGAAGCTGGCCGTAGACCTGGGCAATCTCATTGATCGGGCGGCTGAATTGCTTGGCGTAGACAATAAACGCAGAAATCACTCCCACCGAGATCAGTCCGTTCACGGCAAAATATCCGCCGAACGCGGCAATAATCACAAATCCGATATTTCCGATGCAATTCATGATCGGCCCCATGACGCCGCTGAACACATCGGTCCGAATGCCCGCCTTTGTCAGCGCGTCAGAAGTGGTGCAAAATGCTTCCGTGGTGATGTCCTGATGGTTATAGGCCACAACCGTCCGATAGCCCGATATCATTTCCTCCACCGTGCCGTTGAGCTGGCCCAGCAGCTGCTGCCGCTTCCTGGAAAACTTCCGGACCTGCCTGGACAGGACCTTGGTGGCCAGCAAGGTCAGCAGCACCGTCGCGCAGCTTAAAAGCGCAAGCTGCCAGCAATAATACAGCATGATGGCCACGGTGCCAAAAATCGTCAGAATCCCGGAGAACAACGAGGGCAGCGACTGGGAGACCGTTGTAGAGATATTTTCTATGTCGTTGATCATCCGGCTCATCACATCGCCGTGGGAATGGGTGTCCAGATACCGGACCGGGAGATCCACAATTTTTCCGAAGAGCTCCCCCCGCATCTGTCTGACAAGCCGCTGGCTGATTTTGGCGCTGAGCAGCCCCTGCAGCAGCTGTGCGCCGCTGTAGAGCAGGTAGACCGCCAGCATCAGTGCCAGAGAAGCCCCCAAATTGCCGGATCTGCTGCCGGCGATGATATCGATGGATTTGCTTTGCTGACTGGGCGCATAGACGCCGCAGAGGGTCCCAAACACCACCACGGCCAGCATTGCCAGGACCATTTTCTTTTCCCTGGCAAAATAGGTCAGAAGCCGCTTTCCCGTGCCTGCCGCATTCTCCGCATGCTCCACTTCCGCAAACCGGGCTCCCCGGTTCATGCCGGGGATGGTGCGCTCCAGCAGTTTCTTTTCATCAGCCATGGTCTTCCTCCTCTCCCATCTGGGAATCATAGATATCCCGATAGGCTTTACAGTGCTCCAGCAGTGCTTCATGGGTACCGCAGGCCGCAATGCTGCCGTTTTCCAGCACCACAATCCGGTCCGCACGGCGAACGGAGGCGATGCGCTGTGCAATGATAATTTTAGTGGTACCGGGACACGCCTGATTGAGGGCTGCGTACAGGTCCGCCTCTGTTTTCAGATCCAGGGCGCTGGTCGCATCGTCAAAAATCAAAATTTCAGCATTCTTCGCCACAGCCCTCGCGATGGAGATCCGCTGCTTTTGGCCGCCGGACAAGCTCATGCCCCGCTCCGCCACCATGGTGTCATAACCCGACGGCGATCTCTGGATGAAGCCGTCCGCCTGGGCGATTCCAGCAGCCTGACGAACCGCGGCTTCCCCGGCCTCCGGCCGTCCCCAGGCAATGTTTTCTGAAATTGTCTGGCTGAAAAGTTCGCTCTTCTGCAGTGCGACAGCGACCTTTTCCCGCAGGGCCTTCTGGTCATAGCTTCGCACATCCACCCCGTCCACCAGGACGCTTCCCTCCGTCGCATCGTAGAACCGGGGAATCAGGTTCACCAGAGAGGATTTTCCGCAGCCAGTGGTGCCCATGATTGCCACCGTTTCACCGGCATAAACCGTCAGATTGATATCCTTCAGGACCTGCTGCCGGCTGCCGGGATAGGCAAAGGACACATGCCGGAATTCCACCTGGCCCCGCATCTCCGTCTGGCCGTCAAAGCCGCCATCGCGCAGCTGGGGTTCACAGTTCAGTATTTCTCTGACCCGCTTCCAGGACGCAATTCCCCGGGAAATATTCTGGAACAGCATGACCAGCATCAGTATTCCATTGAGCAGCTGGGTCGTATAGGTAATGGCCGCCATGATATGGCCGGGCGTCCCGGTTCCTTTGCCGACCTCATAGGAGCCAACCAGCAAAATCAGGACCACCACAAGATACATCAGCGCGTTCATGATGGGATTCATAAACGCAAAAATCGTCAGCACCTGAAGCTGTGTTTTAATCAGGCTGTCGTTGGCTTTCCCGAAGCGGACCTTTTCATACAGTTCCCGCACGCAGGCCTTGATCATCCGAATTCCAGATACATCCTCCTGCATGATGGCGTTGATCCGGTCCAGTTGGGTCTGCAGCTTCGTGAACAGCGGATTCGCTTTGCTCAGGCAAAAAGCCAGGCAGCCCACAATCAGGGGAAATGCACACAGAACCACCCATCCAAACTGCCGGTCCAGGCGGAACATAAAGAAAATACTGCCGAACATCAGCATGGAAGTGCGGATCATGCCACGGACAAACTGGGATACGAAGTTCTGCACCTGGGTGATATCGTTGGTCACACGCGTGACCAGGGAGCCGGTGCCAAACTGGTCCGTCTGGGGGAAGGAGAAGGTCATGATCTTGCGAAATGCGTCTTTTCGTATCTCATTGCCGATATTCTGCCCGGTCATATGAACAAAGACGTTGTTCAGGCTGCCGCACAGGCCGCCAAACAGGACCAGGCAGATCATTCTGAGCCCCAACGTCCAGATCAGGCTCAGGTTGCCCACACCGCCTGTGCTGACGCCCAGCACACCGTCGTCCACAATGCGGCTCATGATTTCCGGCTGCAGCAGGTCCATCAGGACCTCGCCAACCATGCACAATCCGGCCAGCACTGCAAAATGCAGGTATCTTTTCACATAGTTCCACATTGATTTCATCCTTACGTCATCTGCCGTGGCAGTTCCCATGACCCTTTCTGTCATCTGCCGCCTGAATGCGGTATTCCCGGTCCCAGTCGGCGTTGATTTTCTCTAAAAGTTCCAAAAGTGTCCGCTTCTCCTCCTCAGAAAGGCAGGCAAACATTTTTTGGTGGCGCTCCTCCCGCTGGACATATGCTGCGTCCGCTGCTTCTTTTCCGGCCTGGGTCAGGCAGATATCCGCTGGCCGCCGGTCGGCCTGCGCCGGAACGCGCCGGAGCAGGCCGGCTGTCTCCAGCTTGCCTACAACCTCGCTGGCAGAGCCTGGCTGCACACCCAGCCGTTGAGTCAGGTCCCGCTGGGTGATGGTTGAAACCTCCCGCAGAATCATCAGCACCCGCTTTTGGCTGCCTCTTCCTTCAAACATATGGCGCATGGTGTGTCCGATGTCCCGGAGATTCCAGATCAATTTGTTGTTGAGATCCAGAGCCGGATAACGTTCGTTCATGGACATGCTCTCCTTTCGCTGAGTCCCATTCATTAAGGTACCTTATCATTTTATCACACGCCGTCAAAATGTCAAGGTACCTTTACAAGTGGAGCAAAAAAAGTACGCCATTTTCATGGCGTACCTGTTTTTTAGGGTTCAGCCGCGCCGTAGACAAAGGCCGTCGGCAGCTCACGGCCGTCGGGCCGCTTTTGTGCATTGGAGCAGGAGATTATGGACTCGCCTTTATACCACATCATGGCGCTGGTGCCGCCATCCAGGTTCATGACCTGCATGGCCCCATGGCGCAGCAGAATATCCACACAATCATACAGGGTAATTCCCATGCTGCGCATGGGCTGGCGGCCCTCGATGACCAGCATGAGGATCTCATACTTGTCCGACTGGCCGATGCAGGCCCGGGGCTGAATGCCGTCCCAGCCAATTCCCACCACGTCCTGACCGTCCACAATCATGGCCGGATGCCATTCCACAGCATCGGTACAATCCGGACTCACCGGGGCGCTGGTATCGTAAATGTACATCAGGTCGTCCTCGTGGAGTTCCAGGCGTTTCTCGCCCTTTCCCACATAGGAATAGCCATAGGAGACGCCATCACACATGGCAAACCCGGCCAGCTGACTTCCGTCGCCGCCGCCGTTGTCATCCATATATCCGCTGCCGTTCATGGCGAGCACGCCGTTGTTGGCAGAAGCGATCTGCGCCACAGTCTCACCCACGGTTCCCAGCTGGGAGGATGGCCGCAGGGACAGGCGGCTGGGATCCTTTCCCACAGCCAGAATGCCCTGATAGCCGGAGCCCTTCACCCGAATCAGCAGAATCCGGTTTGGCACGTCCACTGCCAGCACTTGCTCGCCATAGATCGTCTGAATCTCCGTGCCGTTGTCATCCAGGCCGGCTTCGTTGATGCACAGATTGTTCCATCCGTTTTCCAGCGCCTCCGGATGGGCGGCCAGGTAGGCCTTCATGGAGCTGACGTCCAGTTCATAGAACAGCTCATAAAACTGTTCCTCGGCCACGATTTCCGGATCTTTTTTCTCCACAACTGTCATTTCAATTTGCTGATGGGACTCTTCGGCGTCCTGTCCCCCGGCCGGCGTCTGCTCTTCTTTTTTCCATTGGCTCTCCAGACCTGCCTGGGCCTCCTGAGACGCCACCTTGGCATACATGACCTCCTGGATCACGCTCTGCGGGATAAACGCCGTCGCCAGCCACTGATGACTCATGGTCTCCATGGCTGTGATGATATAGGCATTGCGCCATTTTGTGATAAATGCGTTTTTGGAGAACACCGCGGTGAAATACAGTCCCTCCATCACAAGCACCACAGCCAGGATGATCGCCAGGATTTTCAGCCGATTGCGCTTCTTTTTCTTGCCGGTCTTGACTGCCGCGGTTCTGCCTCCGCCTGCTCTGGCGCCGGATGCGCCTCCGTATAGCTTCATAGGCCGCTCCTTTTCTTCTTTCTTTATTCCCCGCGCTGATAGACGAACGCGGTGGGCAGCGGACGGCCTTCCGGCAGGCTCTGGTTGGAGCACTTGGTCACATATTCGCCGTCGTACCACATAATGGCGCTGGTGCCGCCGTCCAGGTTCATGGCCTGCATACAGCCATGGCGCTGGAGAATCTCCGCGCACTCAATCACATGGGTGCCCGTGGAGCGCAGGGGCATCCGTCCTTCAATGACCAGCATCAAAAATTCATACCGGTCCGACTGGCCGATGCAGGCCCGGGGCTGCAGTCCTGTCCAGCCGCAGTTGGCATCCACGACAATATTGCCGTCAATAATCAGCGCCGGTTGGAATTCCACCGCATCGGTGGTGCCCTCGCCTACCGGTGCGCTGACATCCTTGATATAAAACAGATTGTCCTCATGGAGCTCCAGGCGCTTGTTGCCCCAGCCCATATGACCGCTGCCATAGGCCACGCCGTCACACATGGCATAGCCGGCCAGCTGGCCGCCGTTGCCGTTGCCGTCGGGGTCAATGAAGCCGCTGCCGGTCATGCCCAGCACACCGTTGTTGTTGCGGGCAATGGTGCCGGCATATTCTCCGGCAACACCCAACTGGGAGGACGGGAATACCTTCAGCCGGGAGTTGTCCTTGCCGATGGCCAGGACGCCCTGGTAGCCGCTGCCCTCCACCCGAAGCAGCAGAATCTGGTTGGGTACATCAATGGCCAGAACCTGCTCGTCATAGATGGTTCTGATATCCGTTCCGGCGTCATCCAGGCCGGCTTCGTTGATATACAGCCCATCCCAGCCGTTGGCCAGCGCCTCCGGATGGCTGGCCAGCCAGGCCTCCATGGAATCCCGGTCGATCTCATGGAACAGCTCATAGAAGGCCTCTTCTGCCGCTTCCTCCGGATCCTCTTCTTCCACCACCGTCAGATCTACCGGATTGTTCTCCGGCACTTGCGGCTCCTCCGGCACTTGCGGCTCCTCCGGCTCCTGGGGCTGAACCGCGTCCGGCTCCTGCTTGCCCCAGGTGGTCTCCAGGCCGTCCATATTGATCAGCGCCTGGGTGCGGCTGTCCATCACCTTGGCAATGACCTCAGACGGGATGAACGCAGTGGCCAGCCATTTGTGGCTCAGCGTGTCCATGGCAGTCTCTATGTAGGCAGTCCGCCACTTGGAAACAAACGCATTGTCCGTATAAATGCAGAAAAAGTAACACAGCTCCAGCAACAGCACGCAAGCCAACACAATCGCCAGTGTTTTCAGCGGATTGCGCTGTTTTGCCCGTTTGGGCGCTGCGGATCCACGGGTCTGGGTGGCGCAGGCCGCACCGCCGCTTCTGTTTTTTGCCAGACGGGCACCGGACCGTTTGCTGCCGAATAATTTCATTTGGCTCATATTGCTCCTTTGCATGAAAAAATGCCCCGCCTACGGAAAAATCTCCAGAAAAGCCGCCTGACGCCATGGCCTCTTCCTGGCTTGGCAGCCGCTCTCTCTACATAGGCATATCGCGGATATTCTAACACACTTTGTTCAGAAATGCAAATTATAATCCCGAATTCCAAAGTCCTTCTGTCAAACAGACGAATTTGCAGCGGAGAGGTTCCCTCAGTCTTTACTTTTTCTCCTGCTGGACGTAAAATAGGCCAAACAGTCACAACACGGAGAAGGAACGTTTGTTATGATTCTTACAGTTACCCTGAATCCCGCCCTGGACAAGACCGTAACTCTGCCGGGCTTTGCAGTCAATACGGTCAACCGGGTTCAGAGCGCACGGCTGGATCCTGGCGGCAAGGGGATCAATGTCTCGAAAACAGTCCGGGCCCTGGGAGGGCAAACGTTGGTTCTGGGTGTTCTGGGCGGCGCCGCCGGCGGCTATATCAAAACGGCGCTGGATCGCATGGGCCTTGCCAATGACATGGTTCTCACAGAAGAAGTGACGCGGACCAACATCAAAATCGTGGATCCCATTCTGCAGACCAGCACAGATATCAACGAAGCCGGCGGTTCCGTGTCCCAGGAAACACTGGCTTCGGTCTGGGGCAAGCTGACCCAGGCCGTTCGGCCGGGAGATACCGTGGTGTTTGCCGGCAAAAATCCCCCCGGCGTGGCGGATACGCAGCTGGCAGACTGGGTGCGGCAGCTCCATGCCCTGGACGTTCAGATCTGTGTGGACACCGTCGGCCAGCCCATGCGTCTGGCCGTCCGGGAGCAGCCGGCCATCATCAAGCCCAATCTGATGGAACTGGAGGAAATTGTGGAACATCCGCTGCCCACAGAAGCCGCCATTCTGGATGCGGCCCGGTCCCTGTCGGACCAGGGCGTCGGACTGGTAGCAGTCTCCCTGGGCAGCGATGGCGCCCTGTTTGTCACGCAGGAGGAAGTGATCCGGGGCTATTCCCCCAAGGTACCCGTGGTCAGCACCGTGGGAGCCGGCGATTCCATGATGGCAGCGCTGGCCTATTACCAGTCTCTGGGCTGTTCTCTGGAAGAAACCGCCCGCCGGGCCTTAGCCGTGGCTTCTGCCTCCGTGACCTGCAGCGGTTCCCAGCCCCCGTCTTTGGAACGGATTTTGCCCCTGATCGACCATGTCCATCTGCAGCACTTATAAAGACGCAAAACGCTGCAAAAGGTTTCATCCCTTGGAATAAAAATCCGTCAGCGGTTTTCTCAGACAGAAAGCCGCTGACGGATTTTCTATTTGGATTATTTCGGCTGATCCTCCTGCTTGGGCGCATCCTTTTTGGGCGTTCCAGGCTGGATTTTCTTTTTTGCCCTGCGGCGCAAAGCCCGGACAATCAGCACCACCGCCACTGCGATCACAGCCAGCAGCACCAGCGTGGGCAGGTACAGGGCCAAACCGATCGTAAAGTTCTGCAGTCCCCGGACAAAGCCGCTCCAACCATCGGCAAAGGCATTGGAGAGCTTCTCGCCGAAGGTCCGCTGTACCGGGACGCTGGGAGTGTAGATCTCCACCTCCTGCAGCTCCAGGGTCACCGTCGAATAGGCCAAACGCTGATCCAGATTGCGCAGATTGCGCTCGATGCTTTCGATCTCATAGCGCACTTCGGACAGCCGCTCTTCCAGGGTGATCAGGCTCTCCAGATCCCCGCTCTCCTCCAACAGCGCCAGCAGCCGTTCCTCCTGAATCCGAAGGCTGTCGAGGCGGGCTTCATAGTCGGTATACTGGGACGTGACGTTCTCTGCCGTGCGGCTGGAGCTGGTCACATTGCCGATGCCGTCAGTCAGGGCCATAAAGGCATCAAACCGGTCCGTTGGGATCCGCACCACATAGGTAGCCCACCGGTCCACCACCCGGAAGGTACCGTCGTCATTGCGGCGGGTATTGCCGTTGACGTTGGAATCCTGCACAAAACCGCCGAACTCCTTGACCGCCTGGTCCAGAGCGGCCAGAGTATCGTCAAACGCTGTGGTCTCCAGGTAGACATGGCCGGAATAGATGATCTTCTCGGCGTAGGTCTGCACTTCCTCCACGGACATGTCTCCGACCTCCGCCTGGGAAGTGGTGCTGACGCTGCCGTATTCCATCTCCATCTTTGCTTCTTCGGTGACGGGCATTTCCATGGGTGCCTCGGGTTCGGCATACGAGGCCTCCATGCTCATGTCGTAGCTCTGAGATTTCGCGCCGCAGGCTGTCTCTTATACACATCTGACGCTGCCGACGATATGCAGTGTGTAG
>CAMBCW010000013.1 GCA_945864925.1 uncultured Clostridia bacterium | reverse complement strand
GAGATTCCTCTACGTCTCGTGGGCTCGGAGATGTGTATAAGAGACAGTAGGTGTAGATTTCGCAGTGGTCATCGTCCGGAACGATATCCCAGAAAACTGTGGGAGTGCCTTTACCCACATTGCGCTTGGTGTTGTACTCGTCAAAGGTCTCCACGGAGTTGTGGCGCAGAGGTGCGGCAAAGGTGGCCTTGACCACGGCTTCCTTCAGCAGAGCCTCCAGCTCACCCATGAGGGGGAAGTTGACGCCGCACTTGACCCAGAACTGCAGCACGCCAGTGTCCTGGCAGCAGGGGCGGTCGAGCTCCATAGCCAACTTCTGGTTTTTGAACATGGTGTCATAAATGGTGACGGCCAGCTTGCTGGTTTCCTTTTCCCGGAGTTCGGCCAGCTTGGCCTCCACGTCATCCGGCAGCTTCTTGCCGACATAGGCCACGAATTTGGCCATTTTGTCGGTCATCAGCTGTACGCTTTCTTCCTTGGTCATTGTTGAAAACCTCCTTATGCAAGTCGATTGGGATTACGGATAGAACGGGAACAGAATGGGCAGCAGGATCATGCAGATCACAAAGGAGCACAGGATCAGAGGCAGGCCTGCTTTCACATAATCGCGGAACTTGTAGCCGCCGATGCCGACCACCATGGTGTTGGCAGGCATACCGATGGGCGTGGCGTAGGCGCAGGAGCCGGCGATGACGGTGGCCACGACCACAGCGCGGGGATCCGCACCCACACCCTGGGCCAGGGACACGGCAATGGGAACCATCAGGGCGGTGGTGGCAGTGTTGGACATGAAGTTGGTCATGGTGCAGGTGACGATGAAGATGACCAGCAGCATCACAATGGGGGAGGGGCTGCTGCCCAGGAGCTTGATGATAGCATCAGCAATCAGGCTGCCTGCGCCGCTGACCTCCAGGGCCTTGGCCAGAGCCAGGGAGCCGCCGAAGAGGAACACGGTTTTCAGGTCGATGGACTTGAGGGCCTCTCTCTCGGAGATGACGCCGGTGAGCATCAGGATGATGGCGCCCACGGATGCGGAAACCTGGAGCTTCACACCGATTTTATCTTCGAAGATCATGGCCAGGATGGTGAGGATCAGCACCACCAGAGAGGTGACCTGCTTCCACTTGGGCACATTGGAAAAATCCTGCTGGGCAAACTGGTCGTCCTCCACCTTGGCCAGATCCTTGCCGTCGGGCAGGAGCTTGTAGCCAAACAGGGCGAAGAAGACAATGCCGATGATGAGCATGGGCAGGCCGACGCCAATGTACTCAAAGAAGCTGGTCTCAATCCCCAGCTCGTTGAGGGCGTTGATGCCCATGAGGTTGCCGGGAGCACCAATGATGGACAGGTTGCCGCCCAGAGCTGCTGCAAAGACCAGGGGCATCAGCAGACGGCTGCGGGAGTAGCCGGACTGGGCTGCGATACCGATGACCACGGGGATCAGAACAGCGGCAGTGCCGGTGTTGGACAGGAAGCCGGACATCACGCCCACGATGACCATGATAGCGATGATCAGAGAGCGCTCGCTCTTGGCAAACTTGGTGACCAGTCCGCCGATTTTGTTGGCCATGCCGGTGACAAACAGGGCCTGTCCCACAATAAACATGGCGACGCACAGGATGACGTTGCTGTTGACAAAACCGGCAAAGGCGTCACTGACGCTGAGCACGCCGGTGAGGGCAAGACCGATGGCGCAAATCATGGCGGTCAGACCCAGGGGGATCTTTTCCCAGATAAACATGACGATGGCAAACGCCAGGAATATCAGGGTAATGGTGCTGGGACTCATCTGAACTCCTCCTTCAATCTGGATACATCAGATATATTTGATATTTGATAATGTATCCAATTCATGATTTGAGTTTATCGCACCGGAAGGAAATTGTCAAGAGAGGAAAAAAGATTCAGAGAAGTGCCAGAAAATGGGGAAATTTCTTTGTGCACAATGCCACAGCTGAGCAGTTGCTGCTCGCATCCTGCCGCAGCCGCAGCTGCAGCGCATTTGCTTGTGTTCCCACTTGACAGGAAACTGTATTAGTATTATAATACGGTTAAACCGTATTATTCGAATAGTACAGTTGGGAGGTGAGCGCTTGATATCCTTTGAGGGACTGATTCTGACAGCGGGGGTGCCGATCTACCAGCAGATTGTCCTGTATGTCAAGCGGGGAATGGCGGCAGGAACCATCGTGGACGGCGACGAACTGCCCTCCCGGCGGGTGTTGTCGGCGCTGCTGGGGGTCAACCCCAATACCATCCAGAAGGCCTGCCGGATTTTGGAGGAGGAGGGGCTGCTGTGCTCCCATGCCGGCGCCAAGAGCTATGCTTCGGTTTCTCCCCGGCAGATGGAGCAGATCCGGCGGCAGCTGCTCCAGGCCGACGCCCGTACCCTGGTGGAGGCCATGAAGCAGATGGGGGTCACCCGGGAGGAAGCGGTGACCCTGATCACCGATTTGTGGAAAGGAGAGGAGGAAGTATGAGGCGGACTTTGTCAACCTGTGCCGTGGCAGCCCGGGCCATTGTCTGGAAGCTGCTGCTGCTTCTGGCTGTGATGGCCGCAGTGGAAACCGGCCTGTTCCGGGCCTTTGCGTGGGAAAAGGACTTCGGCGACTGGCTTTATGTGGCCCATATCAAACAGGTCTTTGGACTGGGCTTCCTGGCCCTGACGGCGGTGCTGAGTCTTCAGGGCTGCGACTTCGGCGGCGGCAAGCTGGGTTACACCTTGCAGCGTCGGCCCCAGGGGGAACGGGCTGTCAGCCGGCTGTGGGTGATGGTGCATTTTGCCGCATATGTCATTCTGTGGGCAGCCCAGGTGGGCCTGGTGCTGCTGTTCTGGAACATATATGCCCAAAGTCCCATGACGGACGGCTCCCGGCTGGAGCTTCTGGTGGCGTGCTACCGGGACAATTTTCTCCACCGGCTGCTGCCCATGGCATCCGCCGGCAGCTGGATTGTCAACGGCCTGTGGCTTCTGAGTCTCAGCGTCCAAACGGTGAACCTGGGATGGTACCAGCGGCGGGGGCGCCTTGGCCTTTGGCCTCTGCTGGGGCTGTGCGCCTGGCCGTTCCTGTGGCCCGGGATCCAGAGCCTCACCACGGACACCATCTGGAGCCTGCTGTTTGGGGCATTTCTGGTTGGCGGCTTGTATCTTCTGCTGAGGAGGGAACCCAATGAAGCTTGACTGGAACCGCTATGTGCCTCTGGGGATGGACGGGAAAAAGGTCCGGAACTGGTTTGCCCTGGCCCTGGGTATAGGGATGGGCTATAGCCTCCGGTTTCTCCTCCGGCTGTTCAGCGCCCGGTGGGATCTGTATGTCTGGCAGGGAAACAGAAGGGTGATGCCCCCTGGTGCGGTGCTTCCGCCTTTCGGGGAACTGTTGGAGGGGTCCTTCGTCCTGCTGGTTGTGGCGGCGGCCTGTATGCCCCTGGCTGCGTTGGGCCTGTACGGTTATCACTATCTGGAGGGCCGCAGCATCTACACCATGCGCCGTCTGCCCAACCGCCGGGAGCTGTGGCGGCGGTGCCTGACCTTGCCGGCCTGGACGGCCCTGGCCTGTGGTCTGGCGGCCCTGGCCCTGACGGGATTGTACGCTCTGATTTATCTTGCGGTGAAGCCTTAGGAGGTTCCTATGCTGGAATTGATCAAACTGACAAAAAAATACAGGACTGCCATGGCCCTGCAGAATGTGAACCTGCGGCTGGAGCGGGGAGAGATTGTGGGCCTCTTCGGGGAGAACGGCGCGGGAAAGACCACCCTGATGAAATGCGTCCTGGGACTGCTGCCCTATGAGGGCCAGGTGCTGCTGGACGGCGCGCCCGTCACCGGAAAAAACATCGAAAAGCTGTCCTTTGCCACCTGCGAGCATTCCTATTTTCCTAATCTCTCGGCCCAGGGTCACCGGGAATTCTACCAGGGCCAGTTTCCGACTTTCCGGGAGAAGCGCTTTGAAACATTGATGGAGTTTTTTGAGCTGCCACCCCATAAGCCCATCCGCAGCTTCTCTACAGGCCAGCGGAACCAGTTCGAGGTGCTTCTGGCCCTGAGCCAGGGTGCGGACTACATTCTCATGGACGAACCCTTTGCCGGCAACGACGTGTTCAACCGGGAGGATTTCTACAAGGTGCTTCTGGGGATCCTGGAGCCCACGGAGACGGTGCTCCTGTCCACCCACCTGCTGGAGGAGGTGGAGCAGTTCATCGGCCGGGCCGTGCTTCTGCACCGGGGCCGGGTTGTGGGTGACGTGTCCATGCTGGAGCTCCAGGACCAGGGCCGGGATCTGATGTCCTATGTGAAGAATGTGTTCCGCTACCGGGCAGACCGGGCGGCAAAAGCGCTGGAGCAATTGTCCGCCGAGGATTGAACCAATCAGGGAGGTGCTTGTATGAAAAAAAGTCTCATCGCCCTGGCAGTTCTCCTGGTGCTGGCCATCGCGGGGATCGCAGCAGGCTTCCGGTATGCCGATGATGGGAAGGATCAGGTGACCGTCACGGAGAAAACCATTCTGGGAGACCCCGCTATGGCCCAGGGCTTGACCCTGGAGACCCGCTACAGCTATGACAATCAGATCTTCTGGCACACGGTCTGCCCTGTGTCGGCGGAACCGCAGCCGGAGACGGAGTTCCGGTTCTATTCCGCCCAGCAGCATACGGCCGGGGAGGTGGAAGATTTCCTCTACCTGTATGCGGGGAATTGCAGTTTTGGCATGAGCGGCAGCATAGATCTGGAATGGGAAAAAGAGAATGCCCGGATCGACGGCGCCATGATTCTGCCGGTGCTTGACGTGGCCGGCCGCACGGCGGCGGGGGAGACCCGCACGGAAACCCTGTCTCTGCGGGACTATTATGACTGGTTCCCGATCTGTATGGACGGCACGCTTATGCTGGACATCCAGAATGAGGACGAGTGGGCGAAGAAGCTGAACCGGCTGTTCCCCGTCCCGGTACCGGAGAGCCTGCAGGTGGAGGTGACGGTATCCAGGGCGGAGAACGGCACCGTATATGAGGTGAATTGCCAGGATACGACCGACACGCCGGTCTGGCTGAGCGCCGAGTGTGTCGTCATGGAGGATGCGGTCTATCTGCTGCCGACGGGCAATGTGGATTTTGGCCACCTGCCCCTGGGCTACGGCGTCTACCGGATTCCCAGGGAAGCGGTCTCTTACCGCGTTTCCGAAACCGTTCTGGATCTGGATCAGGCGGAAAACGTGTTTGCCGTTGATCCGGCCCAGAGCCAGGCGGTTCGCCTGCTGCGGGGATTGGACGAGAGAGAACTGCTGGTCCTGGAGGACAGCACCGGGATCCTGACCGTCCTGGACGCGGCCCAAGGAGAAGTGCGCCAGCGATTGGATTTGGGCCAGACCACAGGCGCCACGGTCTGGCGCCATGAAAACCTCCTGATTCTGGCCTTCGGACTGTATGAGGAGAAAGCGCAGCTGCAGGTATGGCAGCGGGAAAACGGCGCCTATTACCTGTGGCTGAAGACGGATATGGTGCCCATGAACGGGAACAACGCCTACATGGCGCCGGTCTTTGCCTTTGACGGCCAGAGGCTGGCCATGGCGGCGGGTCTGCGGACCTACCAGGGCGTCTCCCACCGGGCAGTGGTCTACGACCGGACCGGCGCCATTTACGCCGGAGATTATACCTACAGCTGTGACAATCTCCCGGAGCCGCCCCACACCTGGGAGGTGGAAACGCCCCTGCTGGCCCGCTGGGAGAAATGATATGTCTGGTTTTCTGTCATTGCGAGGAGGCTGAAAGCCGACGTGGCAATCCGTATCCCTGGCAGTGTGGAGAAGCGGATTGCCACGACCAGTGTGCGCACTGGTCTCTCAATGGCAGAGTTTGTTCGTTTCTAAGCGCAAGGGGCTTTACCGTCACACTTTCCCTTCTTTGACATAAACTGGGTTGAGCCGGTAACTGAGCCGGCGGATCGAAGGGGGGACGCAAGTGACCGTCCAATTTGACCAGATACAAAAGACGTTCCAGTCTCCCGACGGGGAGCTCCTGGCCCTGAAGGATGTCTCCTTTTCCGTGGAAGAGGGGGCATTCGTCAGCATTGTGGGCCCCTCCGGCTGCGGCAAGTCCACCTTGCTGAATATCCTGGCGGGACTGGAGACGCCTTCCGGCGGACGGGTGCTGCTGGACGGCGTGCCGGTTACCGGAGCCACGGACAGAATCGGCTATATGCCTCAAAAGGATCAGCTGTTTCCCTGGCGGACCATCTGGGGCAACGTGACCCTGGGGCTTGAGATTCAGAAACGGAAAAATTCCGGAGACCTGTGCCGGATTCACTGCCTGCTGGAGCGATACGGCCTGTCGGAGTTTCAGAAAAGCCTCCCGGCCCAGCTGTCCGGCGGCATGCGCCAGCGGTGCGCCCTGATCCGGACCCTGGCCACGGATCCGGGGCTGCTGCTGCTGGATGAGCCGTTTTCAGCCCTGGACTATCAGACGCGGCTGACCGTGTCCGACGATATCCATACCATCATCCGCCAGGAGGGGAAAACCGCCATCCTGGTGACCCATGATATTTCCGAGGCCATCAGTATGTCCGACCGGGTTGTGGTCCTTTCCGCCCGGCCCGGCACCGTGAAGGCCGTCCATCCGCTGGATGAACTGCACGGGCTGACGCCCATGGCCCGGCGGGACCATCCCCGGTTCCACCGGTATTTCAACGAAATATGGAAGGAGCTGGAGTTGGGTGCCTGAGACTGTTTCTTTGGAGCGGCTGGCCTGGCTGCGGCGCCGCAAACGTACAAAAGCACTGGTGTGCGGGACGAGAGTTCTGCTGCTGGCGTTGTTTTTTATCCTCTGGGAGGCGGCGGCCCGTCTGGGCTGGATCGATCCCTTCATTGTCAGCTGCCCCAGCCGGGTGTGGCGAACCCTGTGCAATCTCTGGGACACGGGGGAGCTGTGGCTGCATCTGGGCACCTCCTGCCTGGAAACGGTTGTGGGATTCCTGCTGGGTACCGTGGCAGGCGCGCTGATCGCCGTGGCCCTGTGGCTGAGCCCCACCCTGTTCCGCATTCTGGATCCCTATCTGGTGGTGCTCAACTCTCTGCCCAAGACAGCCCTGCGGCCGGTGTTCATCGTCTGGATCCGGGCGGGACCGGCGTCCATTATCGCCATGACCCTGGCCATCTCCCTGATTGTGACAATTCTGGAGGTTCACAATGGCTTCCGGACCACCGACGACGGGAAGCTGCGGCTGCTTCGGAGCCTGGGGGCCAACAAATGGCAGATTCTCTTCAAGCTGGTGCTGCCGGCCAACTTCACCACCCTGATCAACGCCCTGAAGGTCAATGTGGGCCTCAGCTGGGTGGGAGTCATCATGGGAGAGTTCCTGGTGTCCCGGGCCGGTTTAGGCTATTTGATTGTCTATGGCTCCCAGGTTTTCAAAATGGATCTGGTGATGGCCACAGTCCTGCTGCTGGCCCTGGCCGCGGCAGGCATGTATCAAGGTATACTTTTGCTTGAAAAAGTATTAAAAAAGCATTTGGGGGTATCCACATGAAAAAAATCGCAGGTTTGCTTCTGGCATTGGCGCTGGTTCTCGGACTGCTGGCGGGCTGCGCTGCCGGGGAGGCTGACACCACCCGGGTCAAGGTCAGCGAGGTGGCCCACTCGGTGTTCTATGCGCCCCAGTATGTGGCCATGAGCCAGGGGTTCTTTGCCGAGGAAGGCCTGGAAATTGAGCTGCTCAACGGCGGCGGCGCCGACAAGGTCATGACCTCGGTGCTCACCGGAGAGGTGGACATCGGCCTGGCAGGGCCGGAGGCCTGCATTTATGTTCAGCTGGAGGGCCGGGAGGACGCGCCCCGGGTATTTGCACAGCTGACCAACTGCGACGGCTCCTTCCTGGTGGGCCGTACGGATGAGGACTTTTCCTGGGAAAATCTTCGGGGCAAGACCATCATCGGAGGCCGCAAGGGCGGCGTGCCGGAAATGACCCTGGAATATGTCATGAAGCAAAACGGCGTGGTACCCCATGTGGACGCCGTGGTGGATACCTCGGTGCAGTTCAATATGATGGCCGGGGCGTTCACCGGGGGCAACGGGGACTATGTGGCGCTCTTTGAGCCCACGGCCACGGAGGTGGAATTGGCAGGGCAGGGGTATGTCCTGTGTTCCATCGGGGAGGAGAGCGGCGAGATTCCCTACACGGCCTATTTTGCCGCCCAGAGCTACATCAACGGCCATGGCGACGTGATTCAGAAATTTACCAACGCCATTGCCCGGGGCCAGCGGTGGGTGCAGGAGCATTCCGATCTGGAGGTGGCCCAGGCCATCGCCGGCCAGTTCCCGGACACGGATGTGCAGGTGCTGGAGCGGGTTTCCGCCCGCTACCGCAGCATCGGCGCCTGGAATGAAACACCGGTGATGGAAGAAGCGGCCCTGAACCGCCTCATGGACGTCATGGAGGAGGCCGGCGAGCTGGATGCCCGGGTGGCATTCTCCAGCCTGGTGGACAACAGCTTCGCGTTGAAGGCGGAATAATTGAAAGAATGAAAAAGAGGGCCTCCCCTGATACAGGGGAGGCTTTTTGAGGCGCTGCGCAGTATGAAGGCTCCCCCTGCGTAAGGGGAGCTGTCACAGTGTTAGCTGTGACTGAGGGGCCGAGTAAAGGCACTCAGGTTTTTCACGAAACGCCGCTGCCAGCGTACAACCCCTCCGGCCCTGCGGGCCACCTCCCCTTACACAGGGGAGGCTTTGAGGTGTTGCGCAGTTGAAGGTCAGGAAAACGCCAGCTCCAGCAGCTCGTTTGCCATGCAGTAGACCTCCCGGACCGTGGCCAGAAGGTGTTGGATCAGGGGCGTCCGGCAGGACAGGCCCAGGGCGGTCTGGCCCCCGGCCTCAGCCAGGAACCGGGCACGGGTCTGATGATACTCGCTGGTGATGATCAGCACCGTGTCGGTCTCCCGCTCTTGGCCTTCCACCAGGGTTTTGCTGAATAAAAGGTTCTCCCGGGTGTCGGAGGCCTGATCCTCCAACAAAATCTGCTTGGCGTTGGCCCCATGGTTGCGCAGCCAGGCGGCCATGACCGCCGCCTCTGTGACGCCCTGGTGGCCCGGATCGCCGCCGGACACCACCAGCAGTCCGTGGGGATGGGCTTCCAGCCAATCCAGGGCGGTCTGGCACCGGCGCACCAGTTCCGGCGTGGCCTGCCCGTTTCGCAGGCTGCAGCCAAGCAGCAGAGCGTAGTCCGCTTCCAGCTCCGGACTGCTGTCCGGTGCGCTCCACAGCACGGCTGCTGAAACGGCAAACACCAGGGCGGCAGCCATGGCCAGGCCCACAATGGTCCAGCCCAGCCGGGGATGCCGGGTTTTGACCAGAATTCCAAGGGCAGTGATCAAAGCCAGCGCCGTCACGGTGATCCAAAGCCAAATCATAGATTGCCCTCCATTTCCATCGACAGCTGCTCCCACTGCTCCATCAGCGCTTCCAGCTGCGCCTCAGCCTCGGCTTTTTCCGCCAGCAGGCGGCTCAGCTCCTGATAGTCTGCGGAGGCGGCTTCAATCTGCGGATCGTAGGCGGCAACAACGGCCTCCTGCTTTTCCACCTCCCGCTCCACGGCCCGGAGCTTCTTCTCCAGGGCCTTGCTGCTGCCGGATGCCTTGGGCTTTTCCTTTTTCTCTTTCTTTTCCGCCGGAACAGACTGCCTCGCGGCGGCCTCGTGTTCCTTGATGGCCCGGTACTTGGCGTAGGGACATTTGAAGTCCCGGATGTGTCCGTCCTCCAGCTCCCAGACCCGGGTGGCAAAGCGGTCCACGAAATACCGGTCGTGGGACACAAACAGCAGTGTCCCCTCATACTGCTCCACAGCCCCTTCAATCCATTCCCGGGAAGCAATGTCCAGATGGTTGGTGGGCTCGTCCAGAATCAGCAGGTTGATCTTCTCATCCATGAGCATACACAGCCGCAGACGGCTCTGTTCGCCGCCGGACAGGGCAGCCACGGTCTTGAACACGTCCTCGCCCTGGAACATAAACGCGCCCAGGCGGTCCCGGGCAGTCTGGGGCGTGCAGTTCTTCTCATAGAGCATGGTGTCGTAGAGGGTACGCTCCGGGTGAGCGAAATGGATGATCTGGGGCAGATAGGCCGATTTGACCGTGGGGCCGAAGCGGATTCGCCCGGTGGTGGGGGACTCCTCTTCCAGCAGGATTTTCAGGAAGGTGGACTTGCCTGTGCCGTTGTCTCCCAGCAGGGCGATGCGCTCACCGCCCTGAACCTCCAGCTCCACATCGGAGAACAGGGTCCGGTCTCCAAAGGACTTGGACAGATTCCGGATGGAGAACACCTGGTCGCCGTGGAAATCCCGCTCCTCAAAATGAACCCGCAGCTGTTTTTCCTGGGTGGGCCGGTCGGTCTGCTCGATCCGGTCAATGCGGTGCTGGATGGACATGGCCCGGCGATAGAGGGTGCGGTTGTTGATGCCCCAGCCCTTCATGCGTTCCACGGTGTAGCTCAGCTGCTTGATTTTGGCCTGCTCCTGCTCGTACTGCTTCAGCTGCAGCTCGTAGCGGGCCTGCTTTTCCTCCACATAGAAGGAATAGTTGCCGGAGTAGAACTCCGCCTTGCCGTCCCGGAGCTCCACGATGCGCTGCACCACCCGGTCCAAAAAATACCGGTCGTGGGAGATGGTCAGCACCGTGCCCTTGAATTTGAGAATGTACTCCTCCAGCCACTCCACGCTCTTCATATCCAGGTGGTTGGTGGGCTCGTCCAGCAGAAGAATGTCGGTCTTTTCCAGCAGCAGCCGGGCCAGGTTCACCCGGGTCTTTTCGCCGCCGGAGAGCATGGAGAACAGCTGCTCCCGCATGGCCGGCGGGATGTTCAGACCGTTGCAGACCTTTTCCAGCTCCACGTCGGCCTCGTAGCCGCCCCCCACAGCGTAGCGGTTCATCAGCTGATCGTATTGCTGCAGAATCTCCGGGGTGGGATTGGAACCCATCTGCGCCTCCAGCGCTTCCAGCTGGCGGCGGATGGAGTCCAGGGCCGCAAAGGCCGTCCGCAGCACCTGCTCCACGGTGTAGCCGGCGGGATAGTTGGGAATCTGAGAAATCAGCCCCACCTTTTTCCCTGGGGCAAACACCACCTCACCGGAATCATAGCCGATCTCCCCGGTGAGGATTTTGAACAGGGTGGTTTTTCCTGCGCCGTTGCGGCCCATGATTCCCACCCGTTCCCCGGCCTGGACGTCAAAGGTCAGGCCGTCGAGAATATTCCGGTCAACGTCAAAGGCTTTGACCAGATTTTTTACGGATAAATCAATCATAATTTGTTTCCTTTATGGATGCAGCCGTTCGATGCTTCTGACAGTGCAAAAAATGCTTCCCGGCTGAACAAAATATTCAATACTTCCAGCATGGCGTTGGCGCTCATATGCGCCGGCAGATCCAATTGCTTCAGCAATGCCAGCCGTTTTGCCTGACTGTCGGGGCGGCCGGTGAGGCCCAACTCATACAAATCCGTCTTGGTAATGGGCGTCCCGACCTCCGGAGCCGATTCCCCTTCGAAGGTGGCGCCGGCCCGGCGCAGGGCGTCCAGAAGGACCTCCTGGGTCATACCCTCCACGCCCAGCTTCCCCTCCTTGCCGGGGGCGGCTTTGCGCTTTTCTTTGCCGGGAATATCCGGAATATAGGCGTGGCGCACCCGGTCTTTGGGCAGGGCGCCCTTGAGATAATTGCGGATGACAAAGCCTGCGCCGTCGGAATCCGTCAGAATAATCAGGCCCCGTTCCTGGGCCACCCGGCGCAGCAGCTCCAGCTTGGTGCGGTCGTTCATGACGCCGAAGCCCTCAGTGGTGAACACCGGCGCGTCCACCAGCTGACGCAGGGTGTTTTTGTCGTATTTTCCCTCCACCACAATGGCTTCCCGAATTTTAACCACGCTGCACCTCCTGGGCCAGATTCAGCAGCAAAAGCTCCAGGGTCTGCTGGTCGTCACCGGAGAAGCCCTTCAGCCGGGCGTCGGCCTCCAGACACAGGGTCATAGCCCGGGCGCAGAACTGGTCCGTCACCCGCCGGGCCATGGTCATGGTTTTCTGCAGTACATAGGGATGCGGGGCACGGCCGGTGGCAGCTTTCAGCAGCTCCGTGAGGCCTGCCTCGCCCTTGCCGGCATTCATGGCCGTGCGGGCGCACAGCAGCCGCCGCATCTGGCTGCCCAGAGCAGCCAGCAGGGGAATGGGTTCCTGCTGCAGCTGCAGCAGGGTCCGAAGCTTCTGCAGGGCAGTTTCGTAGTCACCGCTGGCCACGGCGTCGGTCAGATCAAAGACCTCTGCGTCCAGCACCGGAATCACCACGGCGCTGATGTCCTGCTGGGTGATGACATCGCCGGAAGCGTAGGCGGCTATTTTCCCGATTTCGCCGCTGAGGGTGGTCATGGAGCCGCCGGTGACGAAGGAAAGAAATTCGCATTCCCGTTCCCCGATGTCCTTACCCTGGGCGCGGAAATGCCGCCGGATCCAGGTGTTCAGTTCCCGGGGGCTCTGGCGGGCGAATTCCACGATCAGGCCCCGGTCCAGGGCGTCCTTCAGCTTCTTCTGCCGGCCGTCGATTTTCAGCTCCACGGTGCGGAACACAAAGACCACGGTGCAGTAATCGGGAATGTCCGACAGAAGCGCGGCCATGGTTTCCCGGTCGCTCTCCCCCAGACGGGACAAATCGCAGTCCTCCACCTGGATCAGCGTGCGCTGGGCCAGCATGGGAAGGGCGTCCAGGGCATCGGAGAAGGTCTGCATCGTCATGGTTTCCGGCGTAAAGCGATGGTAGTTGAAGTCCCTGGCCGGGCCGTCCAGCAGCTTGTCCTGCAGGGCCTGCAGATAGTGATCCCGCAGATAGGCCTCTTCGCCGCAGAACAGATAGAGTCTGCCGAATTGGCCGGATTTGAGATCCTGCTTCAGCAGCTCCAGCCCTGTGGGGCCGTCGCTCCGTGTGGGCTTTTTGGCCATGACTTCACCTCCTAAGGTTTGATGGTGATGGTTCCCAGCTCATCGGTGCGGAGAATTTCCGCGCCGGTCCGGGCAATGCGGTCCAGGGTTTCCTGGGCGGGATGGCCGTAGGGGTTGTCCTTCCCCACGGAAATCAGCACCGTCTCCGGCTGCACCGTGTCCAGCAAAATCTGGGAAGTGGCGCCGGCGGAACCGTGATGGCCCGCCACCAGCAGCTCCACGGCAGGCAGCGTCTGCCGGGACAGCAGCCGCATCTCCGCATATTGATCCAGATCGCCGGTTACTAGAATATCATATTCTGCCGCCGTTGCCAAGACACAGACACCGCTGTTATTGTCATTTTCTCCGGAAACTGGCGGATAAAGCAGGATCTTTCCGCCGGGGAAAGTAATCTCCATTGTCGTATTCACCGAGAAAACCCGGCTGCCGCTTTCCTCCAGAGCGGCGCGGACACCGCTGGAATCCGCCGTGTCAGGCAGAAACAGGCTGTCTATGGTCACCCGGTGCAGCAGCTGTTCTGCGCCGCCGGCGTGGTCGGCGTCGTAGTGGGTGAGGATCAGGGCGTCCGTCCGGGTGACGCCGGCGCTGTGGAGGGTCCGGGCCAGCTGCTCACCGGCCTCCGGGCCATAGGAGCCGCCGCAGTCGATGACGGCAGAAAAGTCTCCGCATCGCAGCAGCAGGCATTGTCCCTGCCCCACGTCCAGGGCCGTAAACTGCCAGGGAGAGCGGACGAATTGCCACCGTGCAGCCAGAATACAGACGAGAAAAGCCGCTGTCAGGCCGCAAAGAGGCCACAATACCGGCAGCTTTCGCTTGGAAATCAACCACAGCAGAGCCAGCCCATAGGCACAGATGCCCCAGACCATCAGGGGCCAATTCTGGGGATAAGCCGCCGCGTAGGGCCACGCGGCCAGGATCCGGCACAGGGCCAGAACGTACCGGGCCAGCAGTGCCGCCGGCCAGGCCAGAACCGGTCCTGCAGGCCCCAGGAGACAGGACAGCAGTCCCAGGGTAAAGCAGCCGGTGACGGCCCAAAGTCCCAGCAGATTGGCCGCGATGGCCGCCAGGGAGACCATGCGGAAGTAGAAAACCGTCAGGGGCAGGGTCAAAACGGTGGCGCCCAGAGAGGCGGACACGGCCCCCGCCGCAAAGCGCAGAACCCGCCCCGGCCGCCGGGACAGCGCGAGAATCCGCCGCTGGATTGGGCCGGAGAACAGCAGCAGTCCCGCCACAGCGGCAAAGGACAGCTGAAAGCTGACGCTGGCAATGGCCCAGGGATTTTGTATCAGCAGGACCAGGGCGGCTGCGGCCAGCGAAGTGGGCGGATCCGGTTCGCGCCGCAGAAGCGGGGCGCAGAGCAGCAGAATCTGCATGACCGCCGCCCGGCACACCGAAGCCGACGCGCCGGTCATGAGGGCGAAGAGCGCCACAACCGGAATACCAAGGAACGCCGTCAGTCTGGGATTCCTGCCGCACAACAGGGAGAGAAGGGCCAACAGCATGGAAACATGCATCCCTGACACGGCCACAGCATGGCGCATCCCTGCCACAGACAGGTCATTCTGGACGGCATAGGACAGCTGAGAGCGGTCCCCTGTCAGAAGTGCCTGCAGCAGAGCTGCCGCATCGCCCTGGTACAGTACCTCCAGCCGCTGCTGCAGCCAATGACGCAGACGGATGGGCAGACTGGGAGTTCCGGGTTCCGTTTCCAGCTCTGACTGGGCATACAGGCACAATACCACGTCGTTGGACCGCAGGTAGAGACTCTCGCCCTGGGACACGTCCAGCCCGCTGGCTTCAATCCGGGCTGTACAGGCAACATGGGTGCCCGGTGCCTGATCCAGCAGCGATTCATCGGCGTAGAGCACCGCGTCATAGCCCTCCAGACGGCAGAGGGCGGAGCTGCCATATTGGGTTTCCCGGGGCTGCTCCAAAAGAGTCACGGTGATGTCCTGCTCAGTACCCGCCAGCTCTGCAGCCCGGCCCAGCCAAAGCTGCCCATAAACCATGGGCCACAGCAGGCCCGCCGCCAGCCCCAGGGCAGCCAGACGGATGGGCTCCGCCCGCAGCCGCCACCCAACCAGGGACACAACCAGACAAACCCCGGCTGCCCAGAGAGCCCGGACGTCCTGCAGCCAATAGACAGATACAGCGGCCGCGGCAGCGAAGGCCGCCGTAAAAATTGCCAGCTTCCGCATAAAAACCTCCGCAGAAAACACAAACGCACCCAAAGCTCCTTTGTGCCAAGAGAGCGTCACAGCATCCGCTGTGACGGGGGATGGATACAGTCAATCCCCAGACTGCCGTATGAGGCAGTCAGCTCCCTGAATGAAAAGGATTCCGGGTGCGTTCCCTGATTGTTGGATTCTATGATTGCTGCTGCTTGGAAGCATATTCCTTCAGAATTGTTTCCACCAGATTGGACAGGGAGCGATTTTGCTTCTGCGCTGCTTCTTTCAGATTTTGAATCAGGTCCTCATCCAGCCGGATGCTGACCACTTTTTTCTCAAGACCCATATGATCACCGCATACATTTTACCACGGAAAGCCTACAATATCATATAATTACATTGTATGATATTGTAGGCATGAAAAAACCGCATCGGGAGGTTCCGACAGAGGGTCTCCCGATGCGGTATTTTGCTTGACGGTTTTAAGGATACCAAGGGCCTGAGATCCAGTCATCCCAGTCAAAATCAAAATCAGAGGACGAATCCGGTTCTTCCGGCTCATCCGGCTCTTCCGGACCGACAATGTATTCTGCGTCATATTTTTTGTATTCGCTGATGGCGCATTTTTCCGTCCGCAGGAAGTTGCCGCTGAGGTCGTAGTAGTTCTTGTAGCTCCAATAGACATAGCCCGTGTGGGGCGCCTGGGTCTGCTCCCGGTAGCCGGCCGGCTTGGTTTCATCCAGAACCTCCACTTCCTCATAGGGAATGGTTTCAATACACTCGCTGGTCATCTTGATGGTGTAGTCGTGTTCATTGACGCCCAGGAAGCTCATGTGGACATAACCGCCGGATACAGAGGCCTGGATCATAATAGGCGTTTCATTGGTGTTTTTGAATTTGAAGTCCACGGCGCCCCAGTAGACCGTGGCGTCACAGCCGCTGAGCACATAGCTCACAGGGTACATATGGGGCTGCCGTTCCACGATCTGCAGATCGGCCATCAGCGCGCACATATACACCGAGGAGACCACCTGGCAGATGCCGCCGCCGGATTCCAGCTCGCTGGCGCCGCCGTCGGCATAGATGATGCCTTCCTTATAGCCCTTTTCCGGGGTCCGTTCACCGACCACGGCGTTGAAGGAAAAGACCTCTCCGGGCTGCAGCACCGTGCCGTTGATGGCCTCGCAGGCCAGGGTCAGGTTGGTAGTGCGGTCGGCGTTATTGGTGTGCCAGCTGTCGTAGGAGGCCAGTGTGTCCGGGAAATATTTGGCGTTGTAATCGGCCAGTGTGACTTCCGGCTCAATGACCTGCAGGGGGATCTCAATGACTGAACCCTCTTCGGCCAGGGCCAGCTGGGCGTTGGCGGCCACCAGGTCAAAGCCGTATCCCACGACCTCTTTGACCACAGTCTTGGTTTCCTTGTCGTAATAGGCGTTCCGGGCGGACGTGCAGTATTGCTCATAGTAGCTCTGCAGATCCACGATGTCGTAGGGAACGATGTCATAGGAGAAGTTGATATCGGACAGGTTGCCGGAATGGTAGGCCGCCAGAACAGTTTCATAGAGACTGTCGGCGTTGAGACTCCGGCCGTTGTAGCCCAGGCGGATGGTGATAACGGCGTTTTCCTCATCCATAGAGATCTCTGACTGCACCATCTCCCGCTGAACATCCAGCGCCGTCTTGTCGATCAGCTCCCGGATGTATTCTGTGTCCACCTGGAGAAAATCTTCCATATCCAGAATGTAAGCGGATTTTTTGCAGGCAATATAGGTCTGCAGAACCTGGAAGGCGCTGCCATTACGGCCATAGGCCATAGCGGCGGAGACCATGGCTTCCGTATCCAGGGGAGAGTTGGCCATCTCCGGATCAAAAACCAGTTTCCGATCAGGCAGCTGCACCGTCAGAGTTCTGGTGGCGTGGGTCTTGGAAAGGCTTTCTTCCAGGGCGGCCGCTGCTTCGTCGGCCTCCATGTCGCCGATATTGACGCCGGAGACGCAGACGTTGGGGAATACGGTGTCGCCGTTTTTCAACGACATGCCCCAAAGAAACATGCCCAGAAACACCAGTAAAGCCGCTGCTGCCACCGAAATGCCGGCGATCAGCAATATCTTTCCGGATCTTCGTTCATTGCTGCTGATAAAGATCCCTCCTTTACGCAATTATATAGTTACAGTATAGCCCAATTGGCTGCTTGAACGCAACAACATTTCCGTGACAAATTTATTCCAGTTTGTAAACAGGAGGAAAACTTTTTGTGAACAAGCCCGTGGACACAGCCATTGTCACCGGTGGTGGTCTGTGCTATAATGAGTTTGTTCGCGCGGCGCGGCCGCGCAATCCTGTAATTGGAGGAGGCTCTTATGCTCTATGGCATTTTAACGGCCTTTGCCGTATTCTGTGTGATTTTGGATCAGGCAACCAAATATCTGGTTGTGGCGAACATTCCCCTGGGAGATGTGGTATCAGTCTGGCCGGGCGTCTTTCATCTGACCCACATCCGTAACACCGGTATGGCGTTTTCCCTGCTGCAGGGCGGACGGTGGTTCTTCCTGGTCATGACGCTGGCTGCCTTTGGCGTGCTGTTTGTGGCGCTGAAGAAAAAATGGGTCACCCATCCTCTGGGCCTGTGGGCCCTGGCTGCCATAGCCGGCGGTGCTGTGGGCAATCTGATCGACCGGGTTCGGCTCGGCTATGTGGTGGACATGATTGAAGTAGAATTTATCCACTTCCCTGTGTTCAACGTGGCCGACTGCTTTGTGGTCTGCGGCGCAATCCTGCTGGTGGTCTATGTGCTGTTCTTTGACAAGTCCGGGGAGGGGAAACACCGTGCTGCTGACGGCTGACCGGACAGGGGAGCGGGCAGATGCGGCCCTGGCCCGTCTCTGCCCGGAACTGACCCGCAGCGCCGCCCAGAAGCTTCTGGAGGAGGGACGGGTGGTCTGCTGCGGCAAAGCGTTGAAAAAGAACGACCGGCTGACCGAGGGCGACTGCCTGGCAGTCACGCTTCCCGAGGTGCAGGAGACATCCATTGAGCCGGAGAACATCCCGCTGGACATTGTCTATGAGGACGGAGATGTCATTGTCATCAACAAGCCCAAGGGCATGGTGGTGCATCCGGCGGCAGGCCACTGGTCCGGCACCCTGGTCAACGCCCTGATGTACCATTGCCGGGATTCCCTGTCCGGCATCAACGGAGAGCTGCGGCCCGGCATTGTCCACCGCATTGACATGGATACTTCCGGCCTTTTGATTGTGGCGAAAAACGATTTTGCCCATCAGGCCCTGGCGGAGCAGCTCAAGGACCACTCTCTGGCCCGCACCTATGAGTGCATCGTAGTGGGCGGCATGAAAGAGGACTCCGGCACCATTGACGCGCCCATCGGCCGTCATCCCACGGACCGGAAGAAAATGGCCGTCACGGAGAAAAACAGTCGGGAGGCAATTACCCACTGGCAGGTTCTGGAGCGGTTCCCCGGCTATACCCATCTGCAATGCAGGCTGGAGACGGGACGCACCCACCAGATTCGGGTGCACCTGGCCTTTCGGGGCCATCCCATTGTAGGCGACATGGTCTACGGCCGGAAAAAGCCGGAGTTGGGCTTGGACAGCCAGTGCCTCCATGCCCGGGAGCTGACCTTCTGCCATCCCCGGACCGGGCAGCCCATGACCGTCTCCTGTCCGCTGCCGCCTTACTTTGAAGGGGCGCTGGATAGACTGCGGGGGAAGCGCATAGGATAGCAGAGGTTGACAATCCCGAAAAAAAGCCATACAATAACAGAAAATGCGATAAGGAGTCAATTTCCATGAGTTCATCCTGTTCCGGCAACTGCTCCAGCTGTGGAGAAAGCTGTTCCGACCGCAAAGCGGAGAGCCTTCTGGCGGAGCCCAATGCTCATTCCCATGTGAAAAAGGTCATCGCCGTCGTGTCCGGCAAGGGCGGTGTGGGTAAGAGCACCGTCACGGCCATGCTGGCAGCGGCCATGTCCAAAATGGGCCATCAGGTCGCCGTCCTGGACGCCGATATCACCGGCCCTTCCATTCCCAAGGCCTTTGGCCTCAAGTGCCAGATCACCGGCACAGAGGATGGGATGCTTCCCGCAGAGACGAAGGGCGGCATCAAGGTCATGTCCATCAACCTGCTCCTGTCCCAGGAGACCGATCCGGTTCTGTGGCGCGGCCCGGTTCTGGCCGGTGCGGTGAAGCAGTTCTGGTCCGACGTATGCTGGGGCGACGTGGACTATATGTTTGTGGACATGCCCCCCGGCACCGGCGATGTGGCCCTGACCGTGTTCCAGAGCCTGCCCATTGACGGCATTTTGCTGGTGACCTCCCCCCAGGATCTGGTCTCCATGATTGTGGAGAAGGCCGTGAAAATGGCTCAGATGATGAACGTGCCCATCTACGGCTTTGTGGAGAACTACAGCTATTTCCAGTGCCCCGACTGCGGAAAGCGCTATGAGATCTTCGGCAAGAGCAAGCTGGATGAGATCGCCCTGTCCCGCTGCCTGCCGGTGCTGGCCCGTCTGCCCATCGATCCGGAGACTGCCCGGCACTTTGACGCGGGCGAGATGGAACAGGTGAATCTGGAGCCTGTGGCCGCCGCAGCGACGCTGCTCTCCCGGGCATAAAACTTTATGCACTTTAAGGCCGTGATTGCGATGCTTTTGCATAGAAATCAGGTTGAAAAAAGTCAAATCATCGGATATACTAATAGAAAAACGAAGGAGAAGATCAATATGGTAACCATCGAAAAAGACACCATCATCGGTGACATCCTCGACATCGCCCCCCAGACCGCACCTCTGTTCATGGCCATCGGCATGCACTGCCTGGGCTGCCCCTCCTCCCGGGGTGAGACTGTGGAAGAGGCCTGCATGGTCCACGGTGTGGACTGCGACGCCTTCCTGAAGCAGGTCAACTATTTCATCCAGGTGACCGAGGAGAACGCCGACAGCCAGCAATAAACTCAGATTTTGATGATCGGCTGAAATAAGCAACTGCAAGTTTTTTGCAAGTGTCAAAATAACGCTGTCATTGCGAGCCAGTGCGCACACTGGCGTGGCAATCCGCCCCCCTGCACAGACTGATTTTACGGAAATACTCAGAAACTTGCATCGTTTGGGATACGGATTGCCGCGTCGCTTTGCTCCTCGCAATGACAGTGCGGGGCGGAACCCTGTCAGATTTGCGGGCGGGCTTTTATGCCCGCCCGCATCTTGTGTTTTTTGGAGGAAACGATGAAACGACCCATCTCGGACCGGCTGCTGTGCTGTGCGTCCCTGGTGCCGCCGGGAGCCAGAGTGGCCGACGTGGGCTGCGACCACGGCTATCTGGGAATCTGGCTCCTGGAGCAGGGGAGGGCGTCCTATGTGGCGGCTTCGGATCTTCGGGAGAAACCCCTGGAAAAGGCCCGGGAGAACAGCCGCCTGTTCGGCACGGCGGACCGCATGGACTTTTATGTGGCCGACGGGCTGGCTGCCATTGGGCCGGAGCAGGTGGACACCATCGTCTGCGCCGGCATGGGCGGTGACTGTGTGGCCCATATTCTGGAGGAAGCTCCCTGGGTGCGGGATCCCCGCTATACCCTGATTTTGCAGCCCCAGACTTCCGGCAACGACCTGCGGCGCTATCTGGGGGAGGCCGGCTTCGCCATCGAGCAGGAGCAGCTGGTGCAGGACGGCGGCTTTTTGTATTTTACCCTGGTGGCCCGCTATGGCGGAGGACGGCCTCTGACGCCGGGGGAGCAGTATTTGTCCCCCCAACTGCTGGCCTGCGGCTCCCCGCTGCTGCCGGCCTACTTTGACCGGGTACTGGGCGCACTGGAACGGACTGTGGCCGGGATCCGGCGCGGCGCTTGTCCGAATGACGCCAAGCTGACCTATTATTCATGCGCCCTCCAGGAGGTGCAGGAAATGAGGCGGTATTATGACAGTACAGCAGATACTTGATTATGTAAACTCCTTGGCTCCGGCGTCCATGAAGTACGACTGGGATAACGTGGGCCTGCTCTGCGGCAGCAGAAGCCAGGCGGTACACAAAATTCTGGTGGCCCTGGACCCCTTTGAGGATGTGTGCCAGGAGGCCGTGGAGGTGGGCGCGGATCTGATCGTGACCCACCACCCGCTGATCTTCCGTGCGCCGAAAACCGTCACCGATGACGATACGGTGGGCCGGTGTATTTTGTTCCTGGCATCCCACGGTATTTCCGCTGTCAACGCCCACACCAATCTGGACTGCGCGCCCGGCGGCGTCAACGACGTTCTGGCCGAAACCCTGGGCCTGACCGGGGTGGAGGTGCTGAACCCCCTGGGCAGAGACGCCGAGAACCGGCCCTACGGCCTGCTGCGGGCCGGCTGTGTCGGGGAGCAGTCTCTGGAGGACTTCCTGAAGCAGGTCAAGGCGCGTCTGGGAACGCCGGTGCTGCGCTATGCCGACGGCGGCCGTCCGGTACGCCGGGTGGCGGTGGGCGGCGGCGCCTGCGGAGACGGCCTGATCGAGACCCTGGACGCTGGATGCGATACCTTTGTCACCGCCGATGTCAAATACAACCAGTTTTGGGACGCCCATGACCTGGGCCTGAACCTTATCGATGCCGGACACTTCTATACGGAGAACCCGGTCTGCACTGTTCTGGCGGCAAAACTCCGGGAGCGATTCCCGGAGATTCCTGTGGAAGTTTCCAAGAATCACAGAGATTGCATGAAATTCTTCTGAATCGGTTGATTTTCTGCCTGTACCTGTGCTAAAATATCCGAAGAAATTTTATTGATACCGAGAAGGGAAGAGAATCCATGTCCGGACATTCCAAATGGCATAACATTCAGAAAACCAAGGGCGCCCAGGACGCCAAGCGTTCCGCCGCCTTTACCAAGATCTCCAAGGAGATGATCGTGGCAGTGAAGGAGGGCGGCTCTGCCGATCCCGCCAACAACTCCCGCCTGGCCACCGTCATCACCAAGGCCCGGGCTGCCAACATGCCCAACGACAACATCAAGCGCGTTCTGGAGCGGGCTGCAGGCGCTGGCGCAGGCGACAGCTACGAATCCATCAACTATGAGGGCTACGGCCCCAACGGCGTGGCCGTCATCGTGGAGACCATGACCGACTCCCGCAACCGCACCGCTTCCAATATGCGCCACTACTTTGATAAGTACGGCAAGGGCCTGGGCGCTGCCGGCTGCGTGTCCTGGAGCTTCGACAAGAAGGGTGTGCTGGTCATCGACAACGAGGACGAGGATTATGAAGAGGACGCCGTCATGATGGACGCTCTGGACGCCGGCGCCGCCGACTTCGAGGCCGAGGACGATGTGTTCACCATCTACACCGATCCTGACGATTTCAACACCGTCTCCGATGCCCTGACCGCCAAGGGTTATAAGTTCGTCTCCGCCCAGATCGAGATGGTTCCCCAGAACTATCAGACCCTGGACAATGAGGAAGACATCAAGAACATGGAAAAGATGATCGACATTATGGAAGACGACGACGACGTCCAGAACGTCTGGCACAACTGGGATCAGGATTAAATGAAATATTTTTGATAAAAATTCTGGTTGATTTGTTAGAAAATATCGCAAAAATCTAATATCTCAGAAATGAGTTATGACATACAATGATTTTGCGATTACAAACGTTCTTCCTTCGATTGGGACATACCAAAAGGAGGAACGACAATGAAAATCAGAAATGCCATTAAAGAATACTTGATAGAGATTGAGGTTAGAAAGTATACTCCGAAGACGATTCGGAGTTATCGGAATAATCTCAATCTCTTTCTGCGTTATTGCGAAGAGGAAGCTGGCATCCAAGAAATGGAGGACATTGGGCTTTCTGCTGTTAGGCAATTTGCGTTGTATATGAGTTCAAGCGGTAAGAAAGGAAGCTATGTGAATAGCCTTTTGAAAACGGCGAAGTCGTTTATTCAGTATTGCTATGATGAAGGCTATGGTGGATTTAATACAAGAAAGAATTTCAAGTGGTGTAAGCAGGACAAAGGAGACCGCCGAAAATTCTGTGTAATCGACAGGAGATGACAGTATGAATCCTGG
>CAMBCW010000012.1 GCA_945864925.1 uncultured Clostridia bacterium | reverse complement strand
CGTCTCGTGGGCTCGGAGATGTGTATAAGAGACAGCCACAAGACCGGTTTCCCCGCAGACCGCGCAGGTGTAGATCTGGTATGCCGGGAAGGTCTGGATGGAACTCTCCAGCGGCGTATGGCCGGTGGCCGGGAGAATGTCGGTCCTGGTGACGTCGCAGCCATCCCGGCGGCAGGTATGGACGATGGAGCCTTCGGTTTCGCAGCCGGGCGCCGTGTAGACGCAGTCGCTGCAGTCCGGAATGTTTTCCGTATGGTCGCAGAAGTCGTGGCCCAGGGCTGCGGTGAAGCCGGTGCGGTAGACTGCTTCACACTTGGTGCACAAATAGGCAGTGTAGCCCCGTTCGGTGCAGGTGGCTGCGACCGTGCTCTGCAGCGCACCCTGGACATGGAAGGTAACGTCGGTCTGCCACAGAAGGGCAGGATAGCCGTGGCAGGTGGGGCCGAAGGTCTCGGCATTCAGGTCGGCGTTCTTCATCCAGGTTTCATCCAGAGCCTCGGCGACGGGATCCTCTGCCGCCGCGGTATCCAGGTAATAGCCCCGGGTTACGGAGGCCTTGGCCGCTGCAAAGCGGCCCACCAGACCGCCGGTCTCGCTGTTGCCGGTAACGGTGCCCACGTTGTAGCAGTCGGTCAGGGCAGCTGTGCCTTCGCCGTAGCTGGGGCCGGCCAGCTGGCCGCCGACGCCGCCGACCATACCGGTACCGGTAACGGCGCCGGTGTTGTAGCAGCTGTCCACCGTGATGGCGTACCCGCTGCTGCCGAAGATGCCGCCGACCTGGGAGGTGCCGGTGACGGCGCCGGTGTTATAGCAGCCGGTGACGGTGGTGCCGCCCATGATGCTGCCTATGATGCCGCCGACGTAGGTGCCGCCGGTGATGGTGCCCCGGTTAACGCAGTTGCGGATCGTCGTGTCGCTGGCATAGCCCACGATGCCGCCGATGTTGCTGCCGGTGCTCTGAATCTGCACTTCGCTGACGCAGGCCTCCAGCACGGCCCCGCGGGCATAGCCGGTGACGGCGCCGCCGCCGGACAGGGTACCCTGAATGGTCAGATTCCGGATCTGGGAATTGAGACCCAAAGCGCCGAAGAGACCGCGGGTAGCATTCAGGTTGGAGATGGTGTGGCCGTCGCCCTCCAGGACGGTAGCCCGGTTGGCGCTGGAAAGGGTGTTGTTCCAGGGATAGCCGCCCAGGTCAATGTCGGCAACGAGCCGGCCGGAGAGGTCCTGGGTGTTTTGCTGCTGCTGAGCGGAGAACCAGGCCAGTTCCGCGCCGTTGGAGATCAGGTAGACGCCGGTGTCGTCCTGCTGCGGCTCCGCTGTGGTAGTGCCGTCCCAGGCGCCTTCCCCCGTCGTCTGCAGGGAGATGGTAAACGTATTGGCGCCTTCCGCCGTGACCTCCACGGAGCCGGTGGTGTACTGTATGCCCTGACCGGCGATGGTATAGTGATAGGTTTCTGCCAGGCACTGGAAGCTGCCGTCCTCCTGCACCCAGACCGGATTGCTGCTGCTGTCCGCCATGGTGATGGTCAGGCCGGCCCGATCCACGGGATTGCCGTTCTGGTCCACGAAGCGGAGCTGCGCAGTGAGGAAGTCAGTTTGCGCCAGGTTCAGGGTGATTTCGGGCAGGCTGCTCAGAATCATACCCACAGAATCGGCATTGAAGCCGGGATCGCTGCCCCGCGCATAGGTGAAACCGCGGTGGCCGCCGATTGCCACAGTGGCGAAGCCGCCCATCTTGATGGCGCCGCGCAGGGTGTAGCTCTCCTCCGCCCAGTATTTTGGGATGGTGATGGTCAGATTCTGCCGGGCCGGATTGCCGCTGAAGTCATAGGCGCCGAAGCTGCTGCCCGGGTTGGACTTGAAGGCGGAGCCCTCTTCGCCGACATAGTAGACGCTGGCGTTGAAGTTATAGGCGCCGGACATTTTCTCCGCCGGGTTGAGCAGGCCGGAGAACTGGACCTTGATGGAGTCGCCGGCCTTGATCTCGGCGTCTGCCGCCAGGGGGTTGCCTTCGGCATCCTGCAGCACATAGCTGACCTGCCGGGCTGTGACCACCTGATAGGCTGCCAGGCCGTTTTTCTCCACCCGGATGATGTGGCGGCCTGTGGTCAGGCCCGATACGGTGACTGCGCCGTCTGCCGCCACCGTGACGCCCTGGTCGGTGAAGCCACCAAAGGTCATGGAGTCAGAGACCACCGAGCGGTTCACCGTGACGGTGCAGCCGGCCTCCGGCGTGAAGGTGTAGCTGGCTCCTTCGTCGCCCAGGTAGAACAGGAAGTCGTGCTCCGCGTCCAGGGTCGTGGTCGCGTTGTCCAGACGGTCCATGGTCATGTTGGTCTGGATGGCGGAGCCGTCGGCGCCCACGGTGACCACGATGACGCCGGTGCACTCGGGCCAGATGGCGGAGAACCGGCTGCCGCCCATGGCCGGTGCGGAGGTCATGGCGTCGTAGGTTACCAGCACAATGGCCGTGCCGGCCCGGTTGGCGGTCATGGTGGCCACGCAGCTGTTGTTTTCATCAGGGGTAATGGTCAGAAGGTCGCTGGGATTGCCGTTGACGTCTATGACGGTGTAATGCACGTCGGGCAGGCCGACCTTGGCGTTCATAAAGCTCTCAATGGCCATCCAGTTGCGGAATACGTTGAGCTCAAAGTCCTCGCCCACATCCAGATCCAGATAGCCCTTGCCGTTGGCGTTGAGGTAGAGGTTCGCCATGTCGTAGACGTTCTGGTCAAAGCGGTAGATGGTCTGGGGCGTGAACGCCTCGCTGCCGATGCAGAGGTCCTCCGCCGTGACATTGACGGTGGCGTCCGCAGTCCACTTGGCAAAGTTCCAGTAGGTCACGCCGTCGGGATTCTGCACGCGGTAGAAATGGTAGCCGGAGGTCGCCTGGGGCATCCGGAAGACGGCGGTGACGCCGTTTTCGTCGGTGGTGACCTCAGACTCTGCGAACTCATAGATATAGTAGTTCCGGAAGACACCGGCGGAGATGGTGGAGCCGGCCGGCGCGGTGATGGTCACCGAGTAGACCAGGGGGATGGAGGCGGTCAGGGAGTCGTTTGTCGTGGGAGTCTTGGTGGCCGTGGCAGCCGCGGAACCCGCCGCCCGGTCGCCCAGAGGCGTAAAGACGGCCTTTACGGTGTCACCCAACACAAACAGGCAGGAGGAATAGATCGTACCCCAGGAATCCGCCTGGCCCAGGGCTATCTCCCGCTCCACGCCGTCAGCATCGGTGACCGTGACGCCGATGGAGTAATCGGTTCCTTCAACCCACCCGCTGTTGGTGGCGCGAATCTGATAGATGCGCTGAATTTTGAAGGAATTGTGCGCCTCGGAAACCGTGATCATCAGGCCGCCGTTGCAGTTTTCGCTGGCGTCATAGCCGTCCACCCAGTAGTCGCCCGGCAGTAGCGTGATTTCATAGGCGCTGTCGGTGGGCGTGACGTCCGCAAGCAGATCCTGCGTACCCTTCACGCCGTCCGTGTAGGTGTACAGGCTGAGGCTGTTCACCTGGGCGCTGTGCAGGCCGGACAGCGTGACCGCAACGGACGCCGCTTCCACCGTGACCTCGCAGACGGCGGTCTTCTCGCCGGCCTGGGCGGTGATGGTGGCGGTGCCGGCTGCCACGGCGGTGACGGTGCCGTCATCCACTGTGGCGACCTGGTCGTTGCTGGTCGTCCAGGTGACGGTCTTGTCCGTGGCGTTGTCCGGCGCTACCGTGGCCGTCAAAGCGGCGGATCCGCCTACGGCCAGGGCCAGAGTCTCCCTGTCCAGGCTGACGCCGGTGACTGCAACGCTCTCCGCTGCCGCCGGCTGGAGGGCGAACACATTGCAGCTGTCATTCTTGTAGTAGAGAGCGCCGTTTTCATCGGCGATGACGCTGCAGATGCAGTAATTCTGCGCATCCTCGTCCGGCGTATACAGGGTTTCCTGCGTGGCCTCGGAGCCGTCGGTCTTGGCCTTGATGACGTTGACGCCGCCGGGCTTGGCGTTGTAGGTCACATACAGGTACAGATAACCGGTGCTCTCATAGGCCGTGGACAGCAGTACGGAGCACTGGGGATAGGCCGGCTCTTCCACGCTCCACTTGACGGTTTTGGAGGCGGAATCCACGCAGACGATGCTCTGGCTGCCGCTCCAGCCGCCCACGCCCAGGTAGACCAGGCCGTTGTAGACCACCGGGGTGCTGGTAGAATTGGAGCCATAGGCGGAGCAGTCCACGGTGTTCAGCTGGCCCAGCGTGCCGTCGGCGTTCAGCTCCGCCCAGCACAGGCGCGCATTGTAGCCGGAGAACCAGACCTTGCCCTCGGCATAGCAGATGGTCGAACGGATCTTGCCGCAGACGCTGCAGTCCAGTTCCCCCTTGAGCTCGCCGGTTTGCTTATCGCGGCTGACCAGTGTGCCGCTGTCATTGCCCACGACCACATAGTCTCCGGCCACCACGGCGCCGGCCCAATAATAGCCGCTGGCGTCCAGCTGCCGCCATTGGACTTCGCCGGTGCGGGCGTCCAGGCAGACGAATGCGTATTCGCCGCTATAACCAAATCCGACGTATACGAAGCCGTTGTCATAGGCGATGGAGCTCAGGGCCTGACCGCCCTGTTCGTCGGTATAGACCCACAGGGATTCCAGCGTCTTGGCGTTGAAAGCCTGGATCTTGCCGCCGTTCAGCGGGCAGAAGAGAATGCCGTCGCCGTAGGTGGGCGGGGTGGTGCCCCAGCTGGTGGCTGCAGCCATTTCGGCGCTGGCGGTCACCGCTCCGGTTTCCGTATCCACCTGCTTCAGGGTGGAGCCGCACAGAGTAATGAGCTTGCCGTCCACCAGAATCATGGGACTGGGGGCGTCGCTCCAGCCGGTGCTGAGGGCCTGGGCCCACAGCAGCTGGGTCTGCTCGGCGGAAACTGGCGTCCGCGCGTCGGTGACGCCGTTGTTCTGGGCGTTGCCGCGGAAGCTGGGCCAGGCCGAGGGCAGAGTTTCGATTTCCACCGGCGGCTGCGCAGGCGCCTGGGCCACGGTTACGGTGTAGATCTTTGCACCGCAGGCCACGGTGATCTCCGTGCCGTCTGTCACCGGGATATCCTTGCCCCGGCGGTATTCGGTCCCTGCAGCGGAGACGGTGACCTGGTCCACCTTGTTCTCGGCTGCCGCGGTGAGATCCACCGCTGCCACATCCGGGTCCACGGTCAGGGTGTATTCCATTGTTTCCCGGGCAAAGTCGGGCTTCAGCGTGCCGGTACTGGCGGTGAGACCGGCGAGCCAGCCCTCCTCAGCCGTGTCCCAGTCGCCGCCCAGGTCCGCGCCGTAACCGGTGCGGCTATACATGACCCGGATTTCGTCGCCGCCGCACAGCTTGCGGTTGGCAACGGTGAAGGAAGCAAAGCCCTCGTCGGTGAACCAGTCGTTCAGCGTGCCCATCCAGCCGGATTCAGCGCCGCCATCGAATTCGGTCAGTCCGTTGATAGAGCTGATATAGCTGCTGCTGGTTTCGTAAGACTTTCCTGCCGCGTCCAGCGCGTCCAGGATGCAGCTCATCATGGTGGAGTCCTGGGTCAGCGCGACCTTCGTGTCCACCAGTACGCCGCTCCAATAGGTGTCCTTCCATTCCAGACCGTTGCTTTCCGCAACCGCCTGGGTGAAGGTCGTGTTCTCCACGATGACCCGGACGGCTCCCAGGTCCGTGTCTGCCAGGGCCGTAACCGGCAGCATGCCCAGGATCAGGGCGACGGCCAGAAGCAGACTGAACAATCGTTTCCTCATATGGTTCCCTCCATTATTTTCCTGAATTTGTTTTATATCAACCGCTTGACGCGGAGTATTTTTGCCGAAACAGAAAAAGAGGCCCAGCACGGCCCATAGCGCGGCAGAAGCGCGCCACAGGCTGTGCCGGACCTCCAGTTTTCTGGTCGGTCCCTCCCGGGATCAGAATTTGATTTTTTTGCTGACTTCCATCATGGTTGGTTTGCCATTGTGGACTGTGATAAGGACCTCTCCATAGTCCAGGCTTCGGAGCATATCCAGGATCATCTGCTCCGAGGGGTTCAGGGTTTGCTCCGTTTGCTCCATTGAAACGCCTCCCGAAAATAAAAAGGCTGCAGCGATTTCTCGCCGCAGCCGTGTTCCTGCACTGAAAATAATTCCAGAGCGGTCTGACTCGAACCTCTCTGAATACGCTTCCATAGACGGTCTTCTGACTTGCGTTTAGGGAGCCAAGCTCCTGCGTCCGGTTCCTGCCTTCTCAGTTTCCCAATGGTCGGCTTTCGCCGCGGTTCCGGTCTCAACGCCTACAGCTGCGGTACAGTGGGGAGTCTCACCCCGTTGTCTCATCCGATTCCCATGGGCGGTGCCTTTAGGAAAGCGGACTCTATCAAGCGGAATATGAAATTGTTGCAGAAAGCCATTTCAGCCTCTGGTTTCATTATATCGGAAGCCGCCCAAAAGTCAAGGAAAAATTGCCCCAACAGTCCGCCGGCGCATGCCTTGAGACATGCGCCGGCCGGATTTTATTTCCGGAATATTTCCTTTGGATAATTTGTCATGATTTCCGCGCAGGTTTTGCCGACGCGCATGGTATCCTCGACACGGGTTCCGATTTCCAGTTTGTTGTTTCCCATAAAGATGCAGGCGCAGAACGTCATGTTCTCTTTCAAAATGTAGTCGGAATTGCGTTCGATCCAGGGAGCTTCGCCTTCCATCAGCCCGTTGCCGTGGCAGGGGCCGTACAGAAGCCAGTCGATGTATCCGTTTTTCTGATATGTTTCATAATAGACATCAGCCACATTTTTCGCGTTATTCCCGTCATACAATTGGGATTGGATAACAGCCTGGGCTTCATAACCGGCGCGGACAGCCCCCATCAGCGCTTCGTGCCCGCTTCCGAAGAAGACTGTACGGCCGATTGTGGAAGCATAGCCCTCATAGCGGGCACCGATTTGAAGAAATACGGCATCGTCTTTCCCAATGACCTTCTGCCGGGCCCGGGAGATGGCCTGGTTTCCGCCTTTTCCGCTGAGGACCCAAATGGGGTAGGATTCATTTTCTCCTCCATTGCGGTAGATCGATTCGCAGGCAATTCCGCGGACTTGCAGTTCTGTCATGCCGGGCTGGATTTTTTCTATCACGTCGTCCATGGCCATGGCAGTGATCCGGCCGGCATGACGCATACAGGCAATTTCGTTTTCACTTTTGATCATGCGCAGTTCCATTTCCATTTCGTCACCGCGGACGATTTGCACGTCACCGTAAACCCGGAGGGAATCCTGAAGCTCCATCCGCGTTGTGTAGGGGATCAGCGTATAGCCGGCGATGGCAACGGTTTTGGGCGTGACACCCAGTTCGGCGATCACTTCTGCGAAGGTCTCCAGTTTTTCGCCGGGATACTCCGGATCGGAGGATTCCCGAAAAGCCGCCAGCCGGCGGATGGTCGGGATTCTGGACCGGTCTTTGGCAAAAGTATAGCTCTCAGGCCCAATCAGCAAAATGGGGTCGCCTGTCTGCGCCAGAAGAACGCCGGTGGATTCGAAGGAAGGCCAATAGTCACACAGATAGCGTGCGTACTGCGGCTCTGCTTCGTTCCCGTATGCCAAAAGAATGTCGACGCCTTCCCGCTTCATGATCTCCTGCAGGCGGCGGGCTCTTTCTGCAAACTCTGCGTCAGGAATATAAGGCCTATTCATGGGAGTCCTCCTTTTGATGGGATTGTGCAATCCAGCGTTCACAATACTGCCTTAAGAATGGGGAAAGAGTCTCGGCGCCGTTGTCCGTAATGAGGAAACCCTCCTCAATCCGGTTGGAGCCGCCCGGAAGTCCAAACAAACTGATGTCGGTGTTAACGGTCATGCCAGCCTGGAAGCACGCTTCCGTCTCGCTGTCCGGATAGGGACTCTCTGCTTCGGCGCATCCAATGCCATGCAGCGGCGGATAAACGTCATATTCTGACAAGCCAACCTGTTTGAAATAATCCCGAACAGCATTTACGAAATTTTTCATAGGCTCACCGGCTTTTAGATGAGGCAGGCCGGCAGCACCGGCATGGATCAGGACGTCGATGACACGCCGTGTCTCATCGCTGTAGTTTCCAACGGCAAACGGCGCTTCACAGGTGGCGACGTATCCCTCATATTGTACAGCCAGTGCCAGCATAATCATGTCGCCGTCCGCAATGATTTTCTGGCTGGGGCGGCCGACAATGGTATTGGTTCGATCGCCGGAGCCGAAGACGCTGAAAATAATATGTTCCGCGCCTTCCCGGCGGGCGGCTGCTTCTGCAATTCCGCAGGCGGCGATTTCTGTCATGCCGATGATATCGGCCTGCATGATAGCCTGCATGCCGACGTCGGCAATTCTGGCTGCTTCCCGCAGACAGGCAACCTCATGGACACTTTTGGTCCGGCGAAGGTCGAGCAGAATGGAATTGGCATCTACCAATTCGCACTGGAAGGCGTGCTCTATGGCATGATACAGACCGACGCTCATAGCGTCCAGGCCGACCACGCCTAACCGCTGCAGCGGGCCGGCTTCCCGCAGCTCTGATGCCAGCTTATGAAAGCTGGTGTAATTGGCCAGCGGGTAATCAATGCTGTCGGCCACCGTAACGCACAGGAAGTCCGGCAGCAGCCGCACATCGTCCCAAACGCTCATTTCTTTGGCCAGCATCTCGCCTTCCGGTGCGCAAAGAGTGATCGGATGTCCGGTTTTTCCAAGCAGCATGCCGCCGCGTTCAAAGATGGGCCAGTAATTCGAGACATAACGAAGATTTTCTTTGCGGTATTCGTCGCCATAAACGAAGACAGCATCCAGATTTTGAACCAGCATGGCATGCCGGAGTTTCTCGATACGGTTGATGAATTCTTCCCGCGGAATACGAACCTTCATACGATCGCTTCTCCTTTTTAGTGCCGTAGTTGGGATAAAAACGGCAGCCATCTGTGGAGTATGGCTGCCGTAAGACCTATGTCATATCCATTTCAGGGGGAATATGAATTAGAACCAGGAATAGTTGTCTATATCGGCAGCAAAAATAGGACCGGTGGGCGTATAGGTCCAGGCATCGACAGCTTCTCCCTTAATCAGCTTGTCCAGAACTTCGACAGCCAAAGAGCCTTCCTGGAAGGGGTCCTGGGCGACGGAGGCATAGAGCTCCCCGCTCAGCAGCTTCTCTTTGACAATCAGATCCTGGCCTTGGCAGATAATGCCGTATTCGCCCAACTTTCCGGCGGACATAATCGCATTGTAGGCACCCTGGAACATACCGCCGTCCTGGGTGACAACCAAGTCAATTTCGTCACCGAACTTTGTAATCAGGTCTTCCGTGATTGTCATGGCCTGTGCGGGGTCAAAGTTGGCATACATAGGCTCATTCAGGATTTTGATGTTGGGATAGTCGGCAAGGACCTCGTTGATACCTTCGGTCAGATGAATGGTGTAAGAAGATCCGGAATCGCCTTCGACATAGGCAATGTTCATTTCCTCAAACGAATTTTCTTCATAATACTGCACAATCAATTTGCCGAGTTCCCGGCCGATCTGGACTTCGTTGGAGGCAATGACCGTGCACTGATCGATGATCGAATCGTCGGGAAGCGTGTTGATATCAACCCAGGGAAGCCCGGTGGAGTTCAGGTATTCGACAACGGGAGGCGTGGAAGCAGAATCACCCGGCCAGTAGATCAGAGCGTCAAAACCGTCGGCCACAGCAGTCTTGAACTGCGTCAACTGTTTATCAGCGTTGGCTTCGCCGTCAACAATCTGGATTTCATAGCCCAACGCCTTGGCTTTTTCCTCGACGGCAGCCATCAAGGGGGAACCATACGGAGCCGTATAGTATGCAGCGGACATGAAGATGCGTTTTGTGGTGGACCCTTCCGTGCTTGTTTCGGTGGTTTGGTTGGTTGATGTTTCAGCCGCAGGCTGATTGTCCGCAGATGCGCTTTCTTTGGATCCGCAGGCAACCAGGGACAGGGCCAGTACAATCACCAGCAGCAGAGCAATGATTTTCTTCATTTTTGTTCCTCCTTTTATTATTTAGCCTTTCGTTTGAAAGCTTGGACGACTATCGTTTCTTGGCCTTTGAGATGGCGTCGAACATGATGACAACGACCAAAACCAGGCCGCGGATAAACCGCTGCATGGACCCATCTACGCCTAACAAGGTAAGCGCATTGAACAAAATCGCCATCAGCAGAATACCAATGATGGTTCTGTGGACGCCTCCGTAACCGCCGGACATGGAGGTACCGCCAATCACGGCTGCAGCGACGCACCAGGTTGTAAGATCGGAGCCATAGGTAGCGGCACCGGAATAGACTCGGGTGCAGTACATAATTCCGGACAGGGCAGAACAGATGCCGGTGAATACAAAGACGATGATTTTGCTGAGCTTAACATTGATTCCGGACAGGCGTGCAACTTCATAATTGCCACCGGTGGCATAAACGTTGCGCCCGACCTTGGTATAGCGCATGATACAGTACAGAACGGCCAGTACAATCAGGAATACAATCGGCACCAGAGAGATGTTGGCAATATTGATTTTTCCGATTGTGGCCAGCATGGGATTGCCCGTGTTAATAGGCTTTTCTTCTGTAATGTAGTATGCAAGACCTTTGGCGGTATACATGGTGCCAAGAGTTGCCACAAAGGCAGGCATCCGCAGGAAAGCGACCAGCATGCCGTTAAAGAGTCCCCAGACGGCCCCCACCAGCAGCGTAATGACGGCAGCGGAGAATATGTTCATGGAATTGCAGAGAATAACAAACAAGCAGGTGCTCCATGCATATATGGAAGAAACAGACAGGTCAATTTCTCCGCAGATGATGACAGCGGTCATGGCCAGAGCTGTGATGCCATACATGCAGCAGTCGTTGATGATGGTGGTCAGATTGGCCCAGGAGCGGAAAGAAGGCCGGTAGAACACCATGAAAACGACGAAAGCGGTCAATACAATGATTACTGCGTTTTCCAGGAAGAAGAACTGTAATTCAGACTTGCGGAGTGTGGATCGGTTTTTATTCATCTTTACAGCCCCCTTAACTCTTGACACGCTTGCTGAGAATATCCAGGGCCACGGCGAGAATGATCAGCAGACCTTTTACAATCAGCTGATAGTTTGTGGAGAAACCGAGAATATTCAGCGCATTTCCCATGATGCCGATGACAATGGCGCCGATGACAGTCCGGACAATGGATCCGGATCCGCCGGAGGCACTGTTGCCGCCGACCACAACGGCCGCAATGGCGTTCATTTCATAATTCAAGCCGGCCGTCGGATTGGAAGAGGTGACTCGGGAGCACAGGATAATTCCGGCCAGACCGGCCAGCAAACCGGAGATGGCGAAATAGCTGATGCGGTTGAGCTTGACGCGGATGCCGCTCATTTTTGCGGCGTCCATGTTATTTCCGATGAAGCACAGCTTTCGTCCGTACTGGGTTTTGCTGAGGATAAAATGCAGAATAATTGCCACAAACAGGAAGCAGTAGATCGGCATATTATTGGTTCCGAGCAGTTTGAACAGACCATCGGGCACCCGGCCGGCGATAAACAGTCCCTTGGAGGGGAACAGCGCAACAGCGGCCAGAACTGTCTGAGTGCCATAGGTGATGATGAAGGCTTCGCCGCCCCGCCCGTTGATGGCCGCGATGAGAGAACCGTTGAAAATACCTGCCAGCAGGCCGATTCCCAAACCGATGAAAATGCAAAGAACATCGTTGATACCGGCATTGATGGCAAGAATGGCAAACACGCCGGTCATGGAGACGATGGAGCCAACAGACAGGTCGTAACAGCCCGACATAATACATACGGTCATACCGCAGGCGACAATTCCGTTGACCGAAACCTGGCGCAGAATGTTAACCATGTTCTTCCACGCAAAAAAGTTTGGTTCAATGATGCCGGTGACAATAATCAAAACGATGATGGCAAGCAGAATGCCGTTGCTCAGCACCAGGTTCTTTGCGCGGCTTTTCAAAGTTGTACTCATACATGCACCTCCTCAGTCAATGGCCAACTTCATGACTTTTTCTGCAGTCATATCGCGGCCTGCCAGTTCGCCCTTGATTGTGCCGCCGTGCATCACAAGAACACGGTCGCTCATACCCAGCACTTCAGGAAGCTCGGAGGAAATCATGATGATGGACTTTCCTTGTTCCGTCAACTCATTCATGAGACAATAAATATCATACTTGGCACCGACGTCAATGCCGCGGGTAGGCTCGTCCAGAATCAGAATATCGGAATTGGAGTACAGCCATTTGGATAAAGCAACTTTCTGCTGATTTCCGCCGGACAAGTTGGAAATCTTTTGGTGGAGGGAGGGCGTTTTTGTGTTCAATTGATCCACATATTTCTGTGCGACCTTTTCTTCGGCTTTCCGATTCAGAAGAATGCCGGAGGATACGGATTTGAGATCCGTTATGGTTGTATTTTCAGTGACGTCCATGGCAAGGACCAATCCGGTTTCTTTCCGGTCCTCCGTAACCAGACCAATGGAATTCTTTTTGCCGTCCAATGCGGAACGAATGGAAACAGGCTTTCCGTTCAGAATGATTTGTCCCCGATCTGCCGGGTCGGCACCGAAGATTGCTTCGGCCAGTTCTGTACGGCCGGCACCAACCAAGCCGGCAAATCCAAGAATCTCACCTTTGTGAAGCTGGAAGCTGATTCCCTTCAGTTGCTGCCGGCGACCCAGGTCTTTGACCTCCAAAATAACGTCCCCCGGCGTGACTGTCCGTTTCGGATATTCCATGTCAAGAGAACGACCGACCATTTTCTCGATGATCTCATCCCTGGAAATGTCCTTCACGGTGCTGTTGCCGGTGACCTTCCCGTCACGCATGATGGTGACGTCATCGCACAGCCGGTAGATCTCATCCAGCTTATGCGAGATGTAAATGACAGTGATGCCTTGGGCCTTTAAGCGTTCAATAATGGGGAAGAACATATCGACTTCTTTTTCAGTCAGAGAAGAGGTGGGTTCATCCATCACAATGATCTGCGCATCAAAGGAAAGGGCCTTTGCAATTTCTACCAACTGCTTTTCAGCGGTGGACAGCCTTCCGACGAGTTTGTCCACATCGAAGTCAAAGCCCAAGCTGGCAATCAAAGCTTTGGCCTTTTCCCGCAGCGCTTTCCAGTGAACCGTTTGTTTGCCGTTGTATCGGCCCAGAAAAATATTTTCGGCAACGGACAACGTGTTAATCAGATTGAACTCCTGGTAGATAATGCTGATGCCGGCGGCCTGTGCCTGCTTGACGCCGCTGATATCCAACTGCTGCCCATTCAGGAAAATCTCACCGGAGGTTGCCGGATAGACACCGTTCAGGACCTTCATCAACGTGGATTTTCCTGCACCGTTTTCGCCGATCAGCGCATGGATTACACCGCGTTTCACAGAAAAACTGACATCGTCCAGCGCGACAACACCGGGAAACTCTTTCCGGACATGTTTCATTTCAAGAATGTAATCACTCATCTAACGCACCTCTTTATGGGCTCCGAACTGAAGTTGACTTGGTCTGAAAGGGGGATTCTGAAGCGCGCTAAACACAGCAGAAGCCGGTGCTGTAGTAGCCCAGATTAAACCGACGGTCCAGGCGCCCATAGCAGGCGCATACGGGAAGATCGGAGATCAGCTCCACAGAATACTGTCCCAGTGGGATCTGATACTGTTCTTCCCCAAAGGGGAGATCCATCCTGGTACAGATCACCCGTTCGGCGGGGATCGTCATGTGAAGGCCTTTTACTGGGGGCTTGTCTTCAAAATAAATATTGATTAGAATATGTGCGTCTGCTTCGTTGGCATTGGTGATCATCATAGCCTCGTGACCAGGCAAAGAGGGATCGCCGCCGTCTCCCGGCAAATCGCCGTCAATGAACATGTATCTGCGGTAACCGAGCTCTTTTTCCATTGTGTCGATCCTCCTCCCTTACAGGTCTTTCATGAAATAAGCATCCATTTTGGGAGACATGGGCTTGCAGCCGGTTTCAGTAATGATATAACCGGTTTCGATACGGCCGCCATGCAGCTCCGGATGGCCGAAGAAACTGATATCCACCATGACGGTCATTCCGGGGACAAGTTCAAAATCACCGTTGGGACCGAAGAAGGGCGCTTCTGCTTCCATCAGGCCAATGGAATGGGCAAACGGGCAGACAAGATAATCTGCCAGACCATGTTTCTCATAGTACTTGCGGCCGGGAAGATCGATGTCTCTGCCGCACATACCGGGCTTGAGCATCTCTTTTGTCAGCCGCATGGTTTCCCGCATGTGGTTGAGCAGATCCCGCTGACGCTGCGTAAAGACGCCGTTGACAGGAATGGTATCGCCCATAGTACCAGCATATCCGTTGACCCGCGGTGCAATGCCGATCATCACAAGCTCGCCGTCTTCCATCATGCGATTGGTGGCTGTCGGGACGACGGCCTTGGCACGGGGACCGGACCCGACAATGGTGGAATAGGCGAAGCTGTTGGCGCCGTGCATACGGCAGATGGCTTCGCCGGCAGCTGCCACTTCAAATTCGTAAGCGCCGGGTTTGATAGCGGCTTTCATTTGATCATAGGCAAGGTCGCAGAGCGCAGTCGCTTTCAGAATTTGCTCATCTTCCCAGGGGGATTTGTAGGCGCGAAGATCTTCGTAGTCGTCTGTGATATCAATCAGCTCAACGCCTGCAAAACCGACGGAAAAATCGAGATAGACTTGGTGGGGAATGGTTGTGGTGCCCACAATGCCGATCCGCTTCAGGATGGTTCCCTGGGCCTGCAGCTCCTGGTTGAGCGTGCGGAAATCAATAATGGTAGCATTGGGGTATTCCTCTTCGGGGACCATAAAAACAGGGAAACAGCGAACCTTTTTGATCGCGGATTCAGCTTGCGCGAAGGGCTCAGATTCGGGGCCGCCCAGCAGATAAGGCTCTCCCTCTGCCGGGACCAGGACAGCGCCTTTTTCAAATTGGCCGCACCAACCGGTCAGGTACCACCCATTGGCAACATTCAGCTCATCAAAGTATATGAGCGCTGCATCCAGCTGGCGGCGGCGAAGGATATGACGTACTTGCTCCAGACGCTTATCAGTTTCAGACATGTTAAAGTAGGACAAGGTACAACCTCCTTTGAAAAAGATGAAAAACGTATGATTTCTGGTTATATTTAAATTTGCAATCGTTTGCAAATTTAAAGCAAAAAAAGCAATCTGTATTGCGGAATATTTGAAAGGCCGAAACCTCAAATAAATTGGATGTTGGATGCACGCAGATTGCATTTTTTGAGTTTTTCTATTGTAGTTTGTGAATGCTGCTGCCGGACTGCAGATACGCTTTGACCCGGACCTTTGTTTCCTCCGGTGCCCCATATTTTTCAGGACGCAGCAGCTGCAGCAGCATGAGCCCGACGCGCTGGCCAACTTCTTCCTCCGGCTGCCGTACGGTGGCTATGGTAGGGGTGGCCAGGCCGAGATCGTCGTGGACGTCAAAGCCGATGACTGCAATATCCTGGCCGACCGTCAGGCCGTGCTCCCGGATTGCGCGCAGCGCGCCGATAGTCATCATCTCAGACGCCACATGCACTGCAGTAAAGGGGTGGACATCCCGCTGGAGGAGGAGCTCTTCCATACAGCGATAGCCGCCATCCGCTTTAAAATTACCGATGGCAATGAGAGCCGGATCCGGATGCAGGTCATTGGCTTCCATGGCTTGGCAATAGCCTTCCATTCGTTCATAACCCGTCGGTTCATCCAGGTAACCTGCGATCACTGCAATGTCCCGGTGGCCATTGTCGATCAAAGTCTGAACCGCCAGCCGGCTGGCCTGATGGTTGTCCAGCACAACAAAATTCACTTGATCGCTGTCCAGTTTGGGATGGTTATCAATAAAAATAATCGGTGTGCCGTTGTTCAGATACCGTTCCACATAGGGCGTCTCAGCGGGATCCATATCAATGGTGGAAATGACCAGCGCATCCACACGCTTTTGGAACATCAGATCCAGATACCGCCGCTCTGTTTTCTTGCTTTCGTTGGTATCCGCAATCAGCAGCATATATCCAGCGGCACTGACGACGCGGTCAATTTCCTTGATGATTCTGTTGAAATAAACTTCACGAAGGTCCGGAAGTATAATGCCAATGGTCATGCTTTCCTGGGCCTTCAGAGAACGTGCGATTTCGTTGGGCACATAGTTGCGGGTTGCCAAAAAATCCAGAACCCTCTGGCGGGTTTCTTCTTTTACATAGCCTTTCCCATTGACAACACGGGAGACTGTGGAGATAGACAAGTTCAGTTCTTTGGCAATATCCTTTAAAGTTTCTGGCTTCATGATGGCATCCTATCGATGTGAGAACGTTTGCAAGACCGCCAAAAATATTCACGGCATACAGGCTGCCGCTTGCCGGAAATGAAACGTAATCCGTTCATTCTTTAATAACCATATTATATGCCGCCTGCAAAAATGCGTCAATGCCGTATAATAGACAAATTCCAAATCAAGTTTTTTGGTGAACCGTCCTGGTTGATAAAATATTTGAATAGAAAATTGTGAATTGTGCACAGAAACCGAACGCTGCGTGATCCGGCTGTTCCTGGCACAGCAGCGTCAGAAAACGCTGTCATTATGAATGGCATACCCCTGATCCCCTGTGGGCTGGGTTGAATAGGGAACATATTAAGAGGCAGCGGGACATGTCAGGAGGACACGTCCTGCTGCCTCTTGATCCTTTGGGGCCGCAGCCATGGATTGACGTGGACTGCGCTGCAGACAACGGCGCCGGAGGCCGCGCAACCGTAAAGTTGTCAGATAGTTGGTGGCGGAAACCAGGCGCTTCTGCTAAGATAGGGGCAGGAAAGGAGCATGACGGATGAGATTTACAATAGTTTGGGGCGTCTTGAATTTGGCCCTGTCGGCAGCCATCCTGGTGGCGCTTGTGTTTTTGTTTGTGCTGGCGGTCAAGGCGCTGAAGCGCTATCTCGGAGCGAAGCCGGTGAGGGAGGAAAAGGCCGAAACGGCCCGGTCCTTGGGAGAAGTATTAAAATTGCACCGGACCCGGTGCAAGATGACCCAGGAATTCGTGGCCGAGGCCCTGGGCGTCAGCAGACAGGCGGTGTCAAAATGGGAGAGCGGCCGCTCTGACCCAAGCACATCCAATCTGATTGCGCTGGCCAAGCTCTTCGGCGTAGCGCCGGAAGAACTGCTCAAACAGACGCGGTGATCGATGCGGCTGCGGAGCACGGAGCTGGAACGGCATCCCGGCCATGACAAAGAATTGCTGCAAAAATATTCCAAGGAACCGCAAGTTGTGCTATGATGGGAATATCTCCATGGGGAGGACCCGTGGGAGGACACGCATGGCGAAAACCGAAAGGAGTTCCTGGATGGACCGAAAGAAACTTGTTTCCGCAATGTCTCTGGCGGATAAAATTACATATTGCACCGGCGCCGATTGCTGGCATACAAAGGAGATGCCGCAGTATGGGATTCCGGCAGTTATGATGTCGGACGGCCCCCACGGCATCCGGTGTCAGAAGGGGGATACGGACCTGGCCGGCGTCAACCAGTCCCTGCCGGCTACCTGTTTCCCGCCCGCCGTGACGGCGGGAGCCACCTGGAACCCGGCGCTGTACGCCGCCGAGGGCGAAGCCATCGGCCGGGAAGGTCTGGCCGCCGGGGTTTCCCTGATTCTCGGCCCCGGCTGCAATATCAAGCGCAATCCCCTGGGCGGGCGCAACTTTGAATATCTCTCGGAGGATCCCTGGCTGGCGGGTAAGATGGCGGCGGCGTTTATCCGCGGACAGCAGCATACGGGCGCCGTTTCCAGCCTCAAGCATTTTGCCGCCAACAGCCAGGAGTACAAGCGCCAGAACGGCGACAGCCAGATGGACGAGCGAACCCTGCGGGAGATCTACCTCACGGCCTTTGAAATCGCCGTGAAGGAAGGCCGCCCCGGTACGGTCATGTGCGCCTACAACAAACTCAACGGCGTTCACTGCAGCGACAGCAAAGAACTGTTGACGGATCTTCTCCGGACCGAATGGGGCTTCGACGGCATGGTGGTGTCGGATTGGGGAGCTTTGCACGACCGGATCCGCAGTTTCCAGGCCGGCTGCGACCTGAGCATGCCCGGCGGTTCCCGCTATATGGAGCGGGCGGCTATGGAGGCCGTAAAAAACGGCAGCCTGTCCGAAGCCGACATCGACGCCTCGGTGGAGCGGATTTTGGAGCTGGTGGAGAAGGGGCAGCAGGCCCAAGCTGCCGCCGTGGACTGGGAGGCACATCATGCCCTGGCCCGGACCATCGCGGAGCAGGGTGCGGTACTCCTGAAAAATGAAGGCGGAATCCTGCCGCTTTCTTCTTCGGATGTGGTGCTGATCGGCCGGATGGCCGGGGAGCTGCGCTATCAGGGCACCGGCAGCAGCCATATCAACCCCACAAAATTGGTCCATCTGACGGACGCCATGCCGCAGGCTCCGTTCGTTGCCTGCTGCGACGGACATGGAAACGTGACGCAGGACGCCCTCCGGGAAGCAGCCGAAGCGGCCCGGGTCCACAAGATTGCCGTGGTTGTGGCGGGGCTGCCGGAAGATTATGAATCCGAAGCCTTTGACCGGGCGCACATGGGTCTGCCGGAGGGCCACAACCGGATGATTGAAGCGGTGGCCGGAGCCAACCCCAATACGGTGGTGGTGCTCCTGGGCGGCAGCCCCATGGAACTGCCCTGGGCGGACCAGGTGAAGGGAATCCTTTATATGGGCCTGCCTGGTCAGGCCGGCGGGCAGGCCATTGTCAACCTGCTGACCGGAAAGGCCAATCCCTGCGGCAAGCTGACGGAGACTTGGCCGGTCTCCTACGAGGATGTGATCTCCGGGGAAACCTTCGGCAAACGAGAGGCGGAGTACCGGGAGGGAATCTATGTGGGCTACCGCTATTATGACAAGGCGGGAAAGGCAGTCCGCTACCCCTTCGGGTATGGCCTGTCCTACACCACCTTTGCCTACAGCGGGCTGGAGATTCAGGGCCGCCGTGTAAGGGCCTGCATCACCAACACGGGCCCTGTCAGAGGTGCGGAGGTGGTGCAGCTGTATGTTGCGCCGCCCAAGGGCGGCCTGTTCCGGCCGGAAAAGGAGCTGAAGGGCTTTGCCCGGGTGGAACTGGAGCCCGGCGAGAGCCAGGTGGTGGAATTCTGCCTGGATGACCACAGCTTTGCGGTCTGGTCCCACGGATGGAAGATCCCGGGCGGCGTGTATTCGGTCCTACTGGGCGCGTCCAGCCGGGACATCCGGCTGCAGGGCACCGTGGAACTGAAAGGCGATCGTGTGGAAGCACCCGCCTGGCAGGCCGGCAGCTGGTATGAGACGCTCTCCGGCAGGCCCGGCCGGGAGGAATGGGAACAGATGATGGGGCATGCGGTCCCCCTCCAGCCGGAGCCGAAGAAGGGGCAGTTCACCATGGAAAACTCCTGCCTGGAGATGAAGGACAGCGCCTGGGTGATGCGGATCCAGTACAGGGTGACGCAGAACATTGTGGCCAAGGGCTTCGGCGGCAAGAAGGACCTGTCTGACCCGGCCTACCGCATGATGCTGGCCTGCGCCACGGACTGCCCCCAGTGGGCGGTGGTGCACAACAGCAACGGCAGAATGAGCGAGTCCCTGGCGCAGGGGCTTGTGCATATGGCCAACGGCCACTATTGGAAGGGCATTGCCGCCATGCTGAAGAAATAGCCGGAACGTGCACCGGCGGAGAAACTGCCTGAAAACGGAGACAACGGATCCGCTGCAGTGAAGCACCCCCCTGATGCAGATCGCTTCCTGCATCAGGGGGCGTTTTCGGCCCGGCTCACCTGGGTCAGAAATACCGGGAAATGGTTTCGTTGAGTTTTCTGATCCGCTCCGGCTCTCCTGCTTCCACGGCCCGGACGATTTCGGTTTTGATCTGCTCGATCATAATGGCATTGGCGACGCCCGTCAGGGAGGCGCGGACAGCCGACAGCTGCATCATGACTTCGGTATAGTCGCGTCCCTCGTCGATCATACGCTTGACAGTCATCAGGTGGCCGGTGCTTCGGGCCATGTGATTTTTCACGCTTTTAGAGAATTCCGACATGTCTGTCCCTCCCGGATGACGGCGCCTGTACCTTTGGACCGCTGCATATGGCTGCATTATATTTGATTTTTTCCCTTGCCACAACCCGGGTACGGGGATATTCTCCTGTGAAATTCAAATGTTTCGCCGGCGGGGATCCCCCAACCCCGGATCCCTGCCTCCGGCTGCCTTTCGGCGGATTGCATAAAGTTTTGGCCTGCTTTCCGTGAAAAAAGCTGCGGTGGAGGGGTTCTGCCCGGCAGCGGCGGATCCGATTCGGAGAAATGCCCAAATAAACCTGGGAGGGGGGATCGGGGCAAGGAGAACGGGGCTGTTTTTCCATCCCCCGGGGAGGCTTACAAAATCTTTTCTGTCCCTTTATCATAAAACCAATGTGACAGAAAGGATGATCCCCATGAAAAAACCGATTTGTTTGCTGGCCGGCCTGATGCTGGCCCTGACCCTGCTGGCGGGCTGCGGCCTGAAGGCGCCGGAGGAAGCGCCCCGCACCGCCCGCACCGTCACCGATCTGCAGGGCCGCACGGTGGAAGTACCGCTGGAGGTGGAGCGGGTTGTGACCCTGGGCAGTGCGCCCCGGATGCTGACCTATGCCGGCTGCGCCGACAAAATCGTGGGCTGCTCCGACCTGGAGAAAGAGGGCAACTACGGCATGCCCTACGCCTACGTCAACAAGGAGCACTTTGCTTCCTGCGCCTCCGTCTCCTCCGGCGGCAGCGGCGATACCACTTACATGGAGGCGTTGGCCGTCCTGGAGGCGGACCTGATCTTCTGCTTCGGCGCGGACACCGATACGCTGGACGGCCTGCAGTCCCAGTTGGAAGTGCCCGTCGTCGGTCTGTACGCCAGCAACTTCTATGATGAGAACTTTTTCCAGACCCTGCGGCTGATTGGCCAGATCATGGGAACCGAATCCCATGTGGAGGGAGTCGTCAGCGCCGTTCAGGGCTGGATTGCGGATCTGGACGCCCGCACCCGGGATGTTCCCGAAGCGGACAAGCCCACGGTCTATACCGGCGCTTTGGGTTTCCGCGGTCCCCACGGCTTTGAAGGGACCTCCGCCAACTTTCCGCCCTTCGTGGCCATCCATGCCAGGAACGTGGTGGACGAAACCGGGGAAAAAGGGACGGTCCTCATTGACCTGGAGCAGGTTGCGGTGTGGGATCCCGACTATATTTTCCTGAACCCGGACAGCATGTACCTGGTCAAGGAGGACTACGCCGTCAACGCCCCGTTCTACGACCACCTGACCGCTGTGCAGGAGGGCCGCGTCTATTCCATGGTGTCCTATAACTACAACGCCACCAACCAGGAGCTGGCCCTGGTCGACGCCTATTACGCGGGCACCATTCTCTATCCGGAGGCGTTTGCCGATGTGAATTTCGAGGAGAAGGCGGAGGAGATCTTCCGCGTGATGCTGGGTCAGGACTATCTGCATGTTCTGAATGAGAACGGCGTCGGCTTTGGACCGCTGACCATCGGAGCGTAGGCCATGAAACGGGAATTGGCTCCGGACGCCGGTTATACCGGCTATCTTCGCTTCAAAAAGCTGTTTCTGCTGGGCATGGTGCTTTTGACCGCCGCCATCGCTCTTGTGGCCATTGCCTGCGGCTCTGCCGGACTGACGGTCGGGACGGTTGTCCGGACCCTGCTGGGCGGCGGCGATCAAAATGCCAGAATCATTGTGTGGAATCTCCGCCTGCCCCGGATGGTGACGGCGGTGGTGGCCGGAACGGGGCTGGCGGCGGTGGGCTGCGTCATGCAGAGCATCCTTCGCAATCCGCTGGCCTCCTCCTCCACCCTGGGCGTCTCCCAGGGAGCGGCCTTTGGGGCAGCCTTTGCCATCATCGTGCTGAATGCCGGCATGCAGAGCCAGACCCTGGACGGAGTGTCGTTCTCCAATCCCTATGCCATTTCCGTCTGCGCCTTTGTCGGTTCCATGCTCTCCACCCTGGTGATGCTGGGCCTGTCCCGGATCAGCAAAATTACGCCGCAGACCATGATCCTGGCCGGCGTGGCGCTCAGCTCCCTGTTCTCCGGCGGCACCACCCTGCTGCAATACTTTGCCGACGATGTGAAGGTGGCGGCGGTGGTGTTCTGGACCTTCGGCAGCCTGAGCAGTACCTCCTGGCGGGAGATTGCCATCATGGCCGCCGTGGTGGCGGGAGCGCTGCTGTACTTCCTGCGGCACCGCTGGAGCTATAATGCCCTGCAGAGCGGAGAGGCCACGGCCAAGGGCCTGGGCGTCCATACGGACCGGCTGCTGCTGGGCAGCATGGTGGTCTGTTCCCTGACGGCCTCCGTTATCGTGTCCTATATCGGCATCATCAACTTCATCGGCCTCATTGCGCCCCATCTCATGCGCCGGGTCATCGGCAGCGATTACCGCTATCTGCTGCCGGCCTCGGCGCTCATGGGCGCGGTGCTGCTGCTGCTCAGCGACACGGTGGCCCGGCTGGCGGTGGCGCCGGTGGTGCTGCCCATTGGCGCCATTACGTCTTTCCTGGGGGCGCCGCTGTTTCTGTATCTGGTTTTCAAGGGAGGGAAGCGCTGATGCTCCGCACGCAGGACGTGTCCTTTGCCTATGGCAGCGCAGGGGAGATTCTGCGGCAGATCTCCTTTGATCTGGAGCAGGGCTGCTGCCTGGCCCTGTTGGGCAACAATGGCGCGGGAAAATCCACGCTGCTGAAATGTCTGAACCGAATCCAGGAGCCCAAGGGCGGCGTGGTGGAGGTCCAGGGGCAGAATGTCCGCGCCATGAAGCGGAGAGAAATTGCCCGGTCCATGGCCTATGTGGCCCAGCAAAGTGAGAGCTGCCAGCTGACGGTGTTCGATTCCGTCCTGCTCGGACGGAAACCCCATATGAGAATGAATCCCACGGAGCGGGATCTGACCATTGTCCGGCGCGCCATGGAACGGATGGGGCTGGGGCCCTTCGCCCTGCGCTATACGGACGAGCTTTCCGGCGGCGAGCTGCAGAAGGTGGTCCTGGCCCGTGCCCTGGCCCAGGAGCCGCAAATACTCCTTCTGGACGAACCGACCAGCAATCTGGACCTGCATAACCAGCATGAGGTCCTGCGGGTTGTCAGCCAGATCGCAAAAACCGATCATATGGCCGTGGTGGTCGTCCTCCATGATCTGAACCTGGCCCTGCGCTATTGCGACCGGTTCCTGCTGATGCAGGACGGCCGGGTCTACCGGTACGGAGACGCGGCGGTTCTCACGCCGGAAGCCATTGGGGACGTCTATCATGTGCGCGCCCAGGTGGTGGAGGTCCTGGGCCGCAAAATGGTTGTGGTGGAATAAATCCGGGATCTGTCAATCCGCCTTCATAAGCATGCGGATTCTTATGACAGGGTTATTCTGACATTTGCAAAGAATTTGCTGCTGCTTATTTAGGCCGACCGTCATAATTTATGAAATGAGGAGAAGCGTGATGTTGGAAGAAAAACAGTTGTGGGAAAAAGCCGTGTCCTTCCATGGACATGCCTGCGGCGGTCTGACCATCGGCTATAAAGCGTCCCTTTATGCCATGGAACTGCTGGGTCTGACCTTCTCGGAGGATGAGCAGGTGGTCTGCATCGCTGAAAATGACGCCTGCGGCGTGGACGCCATTCAGGCGATTTTGGGGTGCAGCGTGGGGAAGGGAAATCTGCTGTTCCATATGCGGGGCAAGCAGGCCTTTTCCTTCTACAACCGCGGGACCGGGCAGTCCGTACGCCTGGTGCTGCGGGAGAAGCCCAAGGGCATGACGCGGGAAGAATCCTTTGACTACTACCAAAGCAGGGAGCCCAGGGACCTGTTTGATGTAAAGGAGACCGCCATTGCCCTGCCGGAGCAGGCGAGAATCTTCGATTCTTATGTCTGCGAAGGCTGCGGCGAAACCACAGGCGCCAACTGGATCCGCCTGGTCGGCGGCAAAAAGCTCTGCCTGGACTGCTGCCGGAATTACGACCGGTTCCACGTCTGAACCGATGTAAATTCTCCTTCGATCAAAGCCTGCTTTGATCGATAGCGTGTCGAAAGAACTTTTTCGACACGCAGAAACCCGCCCGTACACGCAGGTACGGGCGGGTTTGTCAGGTTTTGTCAGATGACATAATCATTGCCGTCGGCGTTGTGCTGCATGAGATCTGCCACGGTGACGCTGTCCAGATAGTCGGCGATCACTTTGTCAAGTCCCTGCCACAGGGGCAGCGTGCGGCAGCCGGCCATCCGCGGGCAGGCCGCCGCGCCGGATTCCAGACAGGCCACCGGCGCCAGCGTCTCCTCTGTCAGCCGCAGAATGTTGCCGGCGGTATACTGATCCGGGGCGCGGTTCAGCTTGTAGC
>CAMBCW010000011.1 GCA_945864925.1 uncultured Clostridia bacterium | reverse complement strand
GATTCCTCTACGTCTCGTGGGCTCGGAGATGTGTATAAGAGACAGGCTGAATGGCGACAGAGACCGGTGTTTCCCCGTCATAGGGGGGCCTGCCAGTCAGCATCTCGTACATGACAACGCCCAGAGAATACAGGTCCGATCTGTAGTCGATCCGGCTGCCCTTTGCCTGCTCAGGCGAGATATAGTGGACGGACCCCAATGCTTCCCGGGTCAGTGTGCTCTGCGCGGAGGACACCCGGGCGATCCCAAAGTCAGCCACCTTGACGGAGCCGTCCTTCAGGATCATGATGTTATGGGGTTTAATGTCCCGATGGATGATTCCGCGGCTGTGGGCGTGCTCCAGGGCCTTGGCAATCTGTGTGGAAAAGTGCAGCACTTCCCGCCAGTTGAGGATTCCCTTCTGCTGCATATACTGCTTCAAGGTAATCCCATCAATCAGTTCCATCACAATATAGTCCACATTATCTGAATGGGATACGTCATAGACGTTGACAATATTCGGATGGGACAGCATGGCGACAGCCTGAGATTCCGCGTGAAACCGGCGGCGGAATTCCGCATCCTGGGACAACTCGTCTTTCAGAATTTTAATGGCAACCAGGCGATTCAGACGGTGGCAGCGGGCCTTGTAGACAACAGCCATCCCGCCGGTTCCGATCACTTCCAGAATTTCATATCGATTGTCCAATAGCCGTCCTATGTAATTATCCATAAGTAGCTCCGATCCCGATTACTCGGCCCGTCAACTTACGGCGGACGGGCGCCGAAATATGGTCAAAGAGGTCATGCGCAGATCAACGCAATGGTCACATTGTCAGGCGAACCTCTGAAATTTGCAATGTTCATCAACCGCTGGCAGCAGTCGCTTTTATTGACACCATGGATCACTTCGAACAGGATTTCCTGGTCGGACATCACATTGGACAAACCATCCGAACAAAGCAGCACACTGTCCCCTTTGTTCAGCTGAAGGTGGAACAAATCACAGTTGACAGCAGGTTCTGTACCAACTGCCCTGGTAATCAGATTTTTTCCCGGGTGATTCTTAGCGGCTTCCCGTGTCAATTCCCCGCGCTGAACCATCATTTCCACCACAGAATGGTCCGTCGTGATGGCAGAAACACCGTCTTTATTGAACAAGTAAGCCCGGCTGTCTCCCACGTTGGCGATGGTAACCCGGTCCCGCTGGAAAAAAGCAGTGACCAGTGTGGTGCCCATCCCCTTATACTCTTCACTGAGTTGGGATTGCTCGTAGACGGCCTTATTGGCCAATTCCAGCGCGGCGCAGAGCATCCCATCAATCCGCTCCGATTTCATGTTGGACCGGACGTTGCGGCGTACTTCCCCAGTAAAAACCTCTACAGCCATCTTGCTGGCGATGTTGCCGGCCCGGGCACCGCCCATTCCGTCGCAGACGATGACCAGCAACTGGTCACGGCTCAATTTCAGAATGCTGTAGTAATCCTGATTCTGGGTGCGCATCATGCCGGGATCTGTCAGTCCCCATGCCTGCATAGTCACGCCTCCTTGCTTTCGTATTTACGGCGAAGCTGACCGCAGGAAGCGTCAATATCGCTTCCGAGCGTCCTACGGACAGTTGCGGGGATTCCGTGTTTCTCCAATACCTGCTGAAACTCCATAATGGCTTTTCTGCTGCTGGGCTTCAATGGACTTTCCTCAATGTTGTTCAGCGGAATTAAATTGACATGAGCCGCAAGGCCGCTGAGTTTTTCTGCTAAAATTTCCGCCATCTCTTTGGAATCATTCACGTCTCGAATCATGGCGTATTCGAAAGAAATTCTGCGGCCGGTTTTTTGAAAATAATCCCGGCAGGCTTCCAGCAGAACTTCCACGGGATACCGTTTATTGACGGGCATAATGGTGGAGCGAATCTCGTTCACGGGTGCATGAAGCGACACGGAAAGGGTCAGCTGCAGCTGCTCCTCGGCCAGACGGTGTATTCTGTCCACCAGCCCGCATGTCGACAGACTGATGTGGCGCATGCCGATATTCATGCCGTCAGGGCTGTTGATCAGCTCCAGAAAGCGCAGCACCGTGTCGTAGTTGTCCAGCGGCTCCCCGATTCCCATCAAAACAATATTCGAAATTTCCAGTCCCGAATCCAGAGAGGCAAAGAGCACCTGGTCTACCATCTCGGAAGGCGTCAGCCGGCGCACCAGGCCGCCTTTTGTCGAAGCACAGAAGGCGCACCCCATCGCGCATCCGACTTCTGAGGAAATACACACGGAATTACCATGGTGGTACTGCATCAGGACTGTTTCTACACAATTTCCGTCCCTCAAACGCCAAAGGTACTTGATTGTCCCATCTTTTGCCGACTGCTGCTTCCGGACAATGATCGGCACTGTAATCTCATATTGGCTGTCCAGTTTTTGGCGCAGCGTTTTGGAGAGGTTGGTCATTTCGTCAAAGCTTCGCGCGCCTTTATGCAGCCAGGTAAAAACCTGCTTTGCCCGGAATTGCGGCTCCCCCAGGGCTTGCAGCGCCTGCGAGAGCTCTGCTAAATTCATGGATTTGATGTCCTGCTTCATGAATGCCTCCTAAGCCTGCAGATAAAAAACCCATCTGTATGATGCAAATGCGGCAGCAGCGTCAGCATGCCGTCACAGGATGCGCCAAGGGCTTCAGGCAGAGAAAAATGTTCCAGGGAAAACGCCGGATGTGTCTGCAAAAACTGCATGACCACATCTTCATTCTCCCGGCGCAGAATCGTGCAGGTGCTATAAAGCAGCACCCCGCTAGGCTTGACGTAGGAAGAAACTGTCTCCAGAATTCGCAATTGCAGTTGGGGAAGGTTTTCGAGTTTTGACAAATCTTTGTAACGGATATCCGGCTTTTTTCGGATCACGCCCAGACCAGAGCACGGAACATCCGCCAGTACAGCATCCATTGCATCATGCCATTGCGGAACGTCTGCGGTGGCGTCCTGTAACATGGCCTTCAAAATGGAAATGTGAAGCCGGGCAGCACCTTTCTCCAGCAGCTGGATTTTATGGGGATGAATGTCGCAGGAAGTAATGCTTCCGCGATTTTCCATGATCATAGCCGCAGAAAAGCTCTTTCCCCCAGGTGCGGCACAGCAATCCAGCACCCGCATGCCAGGAGCCAGGCCGGCTGCCTGCACAGCCAATCTGGCCGCAGGATCCTGGACCAAAAACGCCCCCTCCTGGAACATGGGAAGGGCTTCCAGATTGCCGACTCCGCTGACCTCGTAGGTATGCTCCTGCCAGGGATGCGGCTCCAATGTCAGACCGCTTTCCTGCAGCCGTGCGGCCAAGTGCTTGGGGTCTCCGGCCAGGGGGTTTATCTGAATGGTGGTCCTGGGCGCCTGATTATGGCTGGCCAGCAGCGCCTCCAGCTGGTCATCGCCGACAGACGCCCGCAACAGTTCTACCAAAGGTTCCGGATGACTGTAGCGGATGCTGAGGCTCTCGGGTGCCGGAAGCTGATTCTTCTCCCGCGCAGCGTGGCGGAGCACGCCATTGATCAATCCTGCGGCGCTGCGATTGGCATACTTTTTCCCCTGCTCCACCGCCTCGTTGACTGCGGCAGAAACCGGAATTTTATCCAAAAACAGAATCTGATACATGCCAAGACGCAGAATCTCCAGGACGACCGGCTGCAATTTCTTCAGCTGCCCCTTCAGGCAGGCCTGAATTTCATAGTCCAGCAGCATCCTGTTTTGCATGACACCATAGCACAGACGTGTGGCCAGAGCAGCATCCCGCTTATCCAACCGGTCTCTGACAATGTATTCCTTTAAGACGCCGTCTGCCCAAGCGCCTTGCTTCCGGCAGGCAATCAAAGCGGATAACGCTGTGGTTCTGGCACTCATAATGGCTCCTTACCGTTCAAAAATCAATGGGATGACCACGGAAATAGTCCGCCGCAGGCATCCGCTTGCCGCCTTCTGCCTGTAGCTGTGTGATACAGCCCACCTGACCATTTCCGCAGGCAATTTCCAGGCCGCGCTTTGTCAAAGCCAGGAGAGTGCCCGGATTGGCGCTTGTTTCACGGCCTGCATCCTCTACCCGGAAAATTTTGAATTTTTTTCCACCAATTTCAGTTGTTGCAACGGGCCACGGAATCAACCCCCGCACCTGATCCATGACGTGCTGCAGGCTTTGTGTCCAGTCGATGGGACAAAGGGACCGGTCCAGCATGGGCGCATAGGTTGCTTTATCATGTTCCTGCGGCGTGCGTGTGATGGTACCGTTTTCGGCTGCACGGATGGTATCACAGGCCAGATCAGCGGCCAGAACCGCCAGCCGGTCCATCAGCTCCGCTCCCGTCTCCATGGAGTCAATGGGGGTCCTGACAATGCGGATTATGTCCCCTTCGTCCATACCTGCGGACATATACATGGCTGTGATACCGGTTTCTTTACAGTGGTTGAGGATCGACCATTGTACAGGACCGGCTCCGCGCAGCTGCGGAAGGATGCTGGCATGCATATTAATGCAGCCCAGCGGCGGCAGATCCAAAACCGCCTGCGGCAGAATCTTTCCATATGCAACAACCAGGATCAGATCAGGCTGCAATTGCCGCAGTGTCTCCAGGACTGCTTCGTCTTTGAAGGTAGAGGGCTGAAAAACCGGGATCTCCCTGCTCAGAGCATATTCCTTCACAGGCGACATGGACAGCTTCATGCCGCGATTTTTGGGTGTATCAGGCTTGGTAAAAACACCGGCAACCTCAAAGCCGCTTTCGCAGATTTTTTGCAGACAGGTTCTGGCAATGTCCGGCGTTCCCATGAATACCAGTCTCATTCGTCTTCATCCTCGTCCATCAGTTCATCCAATTCTTCCTGTGTCAGCATCCGGTCGGCGACCTCCGTATACAGTTGGCCGTCAAGATGTGCCAGCTCGTGGCACATGCAGCGCGCCGTAAGGCCCTCTCCTTCCGCTTCAAACCACTGTCCAAACCGGTCCTGCGCCCGTACTTTAACAACGTTCGGACGGGTCACAATTCCGTATTGACCTGGCACACTGAGACAGCCTTCCAGACCGGTCTGCTCGCCGCTCTGCTCGATGATTTCCGGATTGATCAGCTCCAGTACACCATGATCTCCGGTGTCAACCAGAACGGCACGGCGCAAAATGCCAACCTGAGGCGCCGCCAGGCCGACTCCGTTGGCAGCTTCCAGTGTTTGTGCCATATCGTCCAAAAGAATATGGAGCCGACGGTCAAAATTAACAACAGGACGGCAGACCTTGGTCAAAACGCTGTCCCCGACCGTAACAATATTTCTAAGAGCCATAATATCCTCCCCTATTCATAAGAATTAAGATCCAAAAAGGCCGTAACGCCTCTGTTCCCCTTTTCCCTGTAAAAACACTTCAATAGATGCGAGAGAAGCAGGCGCAGCTTCCGGCTATTGGCGCAGTGAAGCGTCAAACAATAGCGATACAGATTATTAACTTTGGTAATGGCAGCCGGCGACGGTCCCAGCAGCAGAAAATTCAAATCCGAATACTCCGGTGCGTGCGAAGATTGTTCCAGCAGCTGCCGAAACCAGTGGGCAGACGTCAGGGTTTGTGTTTCAAAGGGTCCCGTAAACATGACCGTATATAAATCGCCGAAAGGCGGACATTGATGCAATTCCCGCATTGTAATCTCCAACGCATAGAAAGTATCATAGTCCTGCCTGGCAGCCAGGGAAATGACAGTGTGCTCCGGTGTCATGGTCTGAATCATGGCACGGCCCGTCAGCGTGCCGCGGCCTGAACGGCCAATTACCTGCGTCAATAAGGAGAAGGTCGTTTCGGCCGCACGAAAATGGTTCATATAAAGAGACATATCGGCATCAATTACGCCTACCAGGGTAACATTTTCAAAATTCAGACCTTTTGTTACCATCTGTGTGCCAATCAGAATGGGAATTTTCTCCTCCTGAAAGCGACGCAGAATCGCTTCATGGCTGTTGGAAGCAGTAACAGTATCGGCATCCATCCGCAGAATGCCTACATCCGGAAAAAGCTGATGCAATTCCTGTTCCACTTTCTGCGTTCCGCTGCCAAGTACTTTCATGGCCCCCCCACATTGGGGGCAGCGGTCATAAACCGGCTGGGAATAGCCGCAGTAATGACACATCAGGCGATGGTTTGCCGTATGGTAGGTCAGGCTGACACTGCATCTCGGGCATTGCGGAACCTCTCCGCAGTCCACACAGATCATACAGCGGCCTGCACCGCGGCGATTGAGAAACAGAATACTCTGCTGGCCATTTTGTATATTATCTGCCAGAGCCTGCTGCAGGGGCCGGCTGAGGCTGAGATTATTGCCCTGGCGGATTTCCTGCTTCATATCCAGAATCTCAACCTGCGGAAGATTCTGCCCGTTGTACCGGGTTTTGAGCCGGTGCATGGTATAGACGCCCGTCCTGGCCTGGTACATGGTTTCCACAGACGGTGTGGCGGAGCCGAGTACAACCAGAGCCTGTTCCTTGCTCCCGCGATAGATTGCCACTTCTCTGGCATGATAACGGGGCGCGTTTTCAGATTTATAGGAGTGCTCCTGTTCTTCATCCACAATGATGATTCCCAGTTTTTGCACCGGCGCAAAGACGGCGGAACGGGTTCCGATGACAACATGGGCATGTCCCTGGCGAATCCGCTTCCATGCATCATAGCGTTCTGAAACCCGCAGCGCACTGTGCAGCACAGCCACAGTTTCGCCAAAATGGGACACCAGGAGACTGATCAACTGCGGCGTCAGGGAAATTTCAGGAACCAGCAGGATCGCATCCCGGCCACAGTCCAGCATTTTTCGAATTAGGGAAAGATAGACCGATGTTTTTCCGCTGCCGGTAACGCCATAAAGGAGACTGACACCGGGCCGCGGTGTGCGGCTCTGAGCCATCAGCGCCTCAAACGCCAGTGCCTGCTCATCATTGAGCTGTAATGGGCCTGCAGGCTTCACCTGGGATGGCAGTGCCGTACGAAACACATCACGCACCGACATGGTAACCCACCCCAGCTTTTCCAGCCGGTTGAGTGTCTGCATGGACGCGCCCGTAAGATAGCAGATTTCTTTTGTATTGCCGCTTCCCACGGCGCATAAGAGTTTGAGAACCTCCGCCTGCAGCGGTGCGGCGCGGCGCTTTCGCTCCGCCAGAGCCATGGCCTCCTCAGCTGGAATGGCCAATGTGGCGATTTTTTCAGTTTTGTCATGAACCTTTCTGGAAAAATCCAAATTGGAACGCAGCAGTTTTTTCTTCAGCAGCAGCTGCAGTGTTTTCTCCAGTTCATCCAATGCGTCTGGAAAACACTGTTTCAGTTCCCTGCTTTCGATTGAGCCGCCGCGGTCGGCAATGGCTTCCACAATCCGGACTGCCATGGGGCAGGATTGCTGCAGAGCCTGCGGCAGCGGCCGCTCCGTGCGTTCAAAGGATTCAGCCGAGTCAAACCAAAGGCCTGCAGGAAGCATAGCCTTGACGGCATCATAGTAGGTACAAAAATACCGCTCCCGCAGAAAAGCCGCCATGCGAAGGAATTCCGCAGACAGAACCGGATCCAAATCCATAACCCGTTCAATGGGCTTAAGTCCCTCTCCATGACCGCTTTGAAGTCCCAGCACAATTCCTTCGCACCGTTTGTTGCCGCGGCCAAATGGCACGATTACCCGGATCCCGGGTTGAACGTCCATATCTGGTGGGATTTGGTAGGAGTAAGGCTTGTCGCTGGCATAGACGGCGGCGGATACTGCAACCAGCGCAATCAAAATGTCTCCTCCTTACGCTTTTGAAAATAGAGAAGAGTGAAAAGTGAAGAGAAGCAGGTATCTCCATACATGGTCAGAACCTCTTCTTTTCTCTCTTCGCTCTTCCCCTGTTGTTGCGCAGCTCGCTTACCGCAGATATTCGTCCTTCACAGAAGCAGTCAGTTTGCCGTCTGCAACTTCCCGGATTGCCAAAGTTACGGGCTTTTCAGCCAAGGAATAGCCTTCCTGCTCCGCTTCGATGGAAATTTGTCTGGCCCGGCGGGCCACAACGTTCACCAAAAGGTAACGGCTGTCAATGTGTTTTAAAAGTTCCGACATGGGGGGGTAAAGCATTCTATAGATCCTCCTTGAGAGTAAGATAATGTATGCGTTCTGAAGTTCTGCATTTTTCTGCAGTCAGAATGGAGCGGATTTCCTGTGCGGCCTTCTCCACGTCATCGTTGACAACCAGATAATCGTAGTGAGGCGCCTGCGTATATTCCCAGCGCGCACGATTCAAGCGGCTCTGAACCAGCTCCGGGGCAGTGTCTCCCCTGCCGATCAGGCGATTCTCAATGTCCTGAAAAGAAGGGGCCAACATAAAGATCAAAATGGCATCAGGCCGGCGCCGCTTGACGTTCAGGGCACCTTGTACCTCAATGTCGAGAAGGATGTCCTTGCCCGCTTCCAGCGCGGCGTTCAAAGGCGCTTCCGGCGTGCCATAAAAATTGCCCACATACTCCGCGTATTCCAGCAACGCTTCCTCCGCAATCATTTGCTGGAAACGCTCGCGGCTCACAAAGAAATAGTTGACACCATCGGTTTCCCCGGGCCGCTGCGGCCGGGTCGTGGCTGAGACAGAAAAATACAGGTTGGGCGTCAGATCCATGACCTTTTTTAGCACGGTGCTTTTTCCAACACCGGACGGGCCGGAAATGACAATCAGTTTTCCGCTCATGACAGCTCTGCCTCCTCTTCCGGAACACCGCTATCTGCCTTGCCGGCAGCACGGCCGGCGATGGTCTCCGGCTGTATGGCGGACAGAATGACATGATCGGTGTCCATTATAATGACGGCACGGGTCCGGCGTCCGTAAGTTGCATCGACCAGCATACCGCGATCCTTCGCTTCCTGAATAATGCGCTTAATAGGTGCAGACTCCGGGCTGACAATGGCAAGAAGTCTGCCGGAGGATACCATATTGCCAAAGCCTATATTAATCAGTTTCATAGGCCCTCCCGATTATTCAATATTTTGTGTCTGCTCGCGGATCTTTTCCAGCTCTGCTTTGATGTCAACCACAGTTCTCGCCTGCTCCAGGTCATTTCCTTTGGAGCCGATGGTATTGGCCTCCCGGTTCATTTCCTGCAGGAGAAAATCCAATTTCCGTCCGATGGCGCCTCCGGCAGAAAGCATGGACGCCAGCTGATTTAAATGACTGCGCAGGCGGACGGTTTCCTCATCCACGGCAATTTTATCGGCAAAGATGGCTGCCTCGGTCAGAATGCGGCTCTCCTCGATGGAGGTGCTGGAAAGTACCTCCTGCATTTTCGCCTGCAGGCGGGCCCGGTATTCCGCCACGGTGACAGGGCTCCGCGCTTCAACCTGAGAGACCAGGCCCAGAATGGTGGCCCGGCGGTTGGTCAGATCCTGCTCCATGGCCTTGCCTTCCGCAATCCGCATGGCGTCATACTGCTGCAAAGCCTCTTCGGCAGTTTGCAGGATCTCCTGCGCCTGGGCTTCTTCATCCACATCGGCCTTCTGGACCAAAAAGACGTCCGGCAGTCGTGCCAATGCGGTGGCAGAAATGTCATTTTGTACATGGTAGTCGGAAACCATGGACGTCATGGCGGCCAGATAACCTTCCAAAACCGGACGATTCAGCGAAATCTGAACGGAATCCCCGGTTGTATTCACAACTGTGACGAACACATCCACTTTTCCCCGCGATACATGTTCCTTCACCAGCTGTTTCAAGCGGTCCTCCGCATAACTGTATAGTCTGGGCAGCTTAATATTGCAATCCAGATAGCGGTTGTTCACAGAGCGAACCTCAACCGTGATCTCCCGGCCATCACAGCTGCGGCAAGCCCGTCCATAACCGGTCATACTTTTTATCAAAACATTCCCCTCCACAAGTTGGCCTGCGTCTCCGAATATGATGCGGCTCAGTGATTCTCCATTTCCTCCACGGGAATGATATCGGCCAGAATCCGATATTCCTCCGGTGCAACTACACCTGCGCCTTCAAATCCATCGATATAAATCTTTACAGGCACATAGACAGAATCCGCGGGTTCCACGGCTGAGAAGTCTGCGACAACACGCAGATTATCTTCCGTAATCTGGTCAATGTCTTTCTCATCTGCGCGAATGGTCACAAGCAGCAGCGTTGTCTTGAAGTTCACGCCGTAGTCCGAAGAGAGCCCGATATACTGGAAATTGCTGCTGGAAATCCGCATCTGGCGGATTCCTTTGTTTTTGATCTGAATATTCACCGTGGCTTCCTGTTCCCCGCTGATATTTGTGCAGCCCTCCGGGATGACTATGGTTCTGGTCACCGTCTGATTGTTTGTCATCAGGCTGGACAGGTCCACGTTGGAGAGCTTGATGCTGGTGATGCTCTCCAGAACCGCCGGTTCTCCGGACAAGCGGATGGTTTCAGGCTTGATGTCCAATACCACGTCGTCTTTTGTAGCGCCGCCGCCTTCAATCAGCGGCACTTCCAGCGGTACATCCTTATACATCAGGACAGGCAGTGTGACTTCCACTTCCGTGATGCTGCATGTAAGGGACGAGGCGTCCACAGCATTGTTATTTTCATCCAGCAAGGTAAGGGGCAAAGTGGCCGTGATGGTTTGTCCCACATTTTCCCGTTCCAGGACAGCCTGGGCTTTACTGATTTGATCAATGATCTTTTCGGGCCCCTCTACCACAACCTCCGTGTAGTTCTGCGTCAGCCGGTCCGACATATAGCCTTCCTGCAAACGCACGTTCTGTTGGATTACAATGGGAAACGTCTTTTTAATCTGGTTTTCCAACGTAATGGATACAGCCGACGGATCCTTGGTGTTGAGCACCAGGTCCTGCGCTGACACGGAGGAAGGCAGGGTCAGATCGGTCATATCGTAGGATAAACTATAGGTCTGGGCGCTTCTCAGATAGGTCACATTGATCGTCACTAACAGCTCGGCCTTGTTTTCCTGCAGCTTATTGAGCACAGACCGCTTTCCGGTGAAGGACAGTTCCACACCGTTTGCGATATTGCTGTCGGTGATCAAAAGGTCATAGTCCTCCCGCAGCAAATCCTGTCCGGAAAACGTCACAGGGACATTATAGATGGTGGTACTGCCTTCCGGGTTTTCCACAGTGACCACATAAACCCAAAGTCCCAAGGAAACCACGATGGCAGCCAAAAAGCTCAGCCATTTCCTATTTTGCATTGGTATGCATCCTCTTGGTTAAAAATTGTTTCAAACGAGTCAGGAGCGTCTTTTGATCTTCTTCACTGGGGACCAGCTCTGTCATGAGCAATTTTTCCAGCGTCTGCGGCGCCAAATGCCGCTTCAGCATACCGCCGATGGCGACCGAAATGGTTCCGGTCTCCTCAGAGACGATTACGACCACAGCGTCGGAAACTTCGCTGGTACCAATACCGGCACGGTGACGGGTTCCGAGATCGCTGTTCAGATGGGGATTCTCCGACAAAGGCATGACGCATCCGGCCGCAGCCACACGTCCGTCCCGAATGATGACAGCGCCGTCATGCAGCGAGGCCTTGGGGAAAAACAAATTGCGCAGCAATTGCTCTGTCGTCTTGGCATCCACCAGCGTTCCGGTTTTGAAATATTCCTCCAAAGACGTCTCCCGCTCAAAGGCCAGCAAAACGCCGACGCGCTCCTTTGAGAGAATCTCGCAGGCGGAAACCGTTGCCAAAATGGCTTTTTCGGTTTCTCCTCTGGGAGATTTTCCGCCCACAAGATCCTTGACCACATTCTTTCCGCCGAACCGCTCCAATGCCCGGCGCAGTTCAGGCTGGAATAAGATCACCAGGGCGATAAAGCCCAATTCCAGAATTTTGCTGAGTATGAAATTCAGCATATAGAAATCCAGCACGTCTGTCAGCAGTGTCAGCAGCAGGATCAGGATGATGCCTTTTGCGACTCTCGCCGCGCTGGTAGAATGGACCAGGTTGATTAATTTATAAATCAAGAACGCCACGATCAGAATATCCAGAATATCCGTCACACTGATATTCTGAATTGCGAACAGAGCGCCCGTGAAAAAATCTGCTATTTCGTGCAAAGGCCCACACCACCATTCTAACATCCGTAATTTATCATTGTAATTATAGCCCAGAAGTGCTCACTTGGCAAGGGTGGGAGCAAAAAAAATCATTTTTCCAGGATGGAAGCGAGAACGGCCACAAAACTTTCGATATCTGCTCTTGTATTGAAATCGGAGACGCTGATTCGGATGGTTCCGTTTGCCAGAGTGCCTGCGCTTTGATGGGCGGGGGGTGCGCAGTGAAGCCCCGCCCGCACGGCAATCCCCGCTTCTGCAAGCTGTTCGGCCAACATTTCACAGTCCCAGCCGTCCACGGTCAGGGACAGGACTCCGGATTGCAGCGTACCGCCGGCATAATAGGTCCGGACGCCAGGCAATCCTGTCAGCAGCTGTTGGAGCAGCGCCAACAGCGCCCCCTCTTTGTCACTGACTGCCTTCCATCCGCGCTGTTTTAAATACTGCATCCCTGCCAGCAGACCTGCGATTCCCGGCACATTGTGGGTTCCGGCTTCAGCCCGGTCCGGCAGAAAATCCGGCATCTCCATGGAGACAGAGAGACTTCCGGTGCCGCCCTCCAGCAAGGTGGCCGGTGTTTGCCCGCAGAGCAGCATTCCGGTCCCCTGCGGACCGTACAATCCTTTGTGCCCTGGCATAGCGATAAAGGCGGCCTGAAGCTGCCGCATGGACAGCGGGAGAATGCCGGCGGACTGCGCCGCGTCCAAAATCAGCGGAATTCCCCGCTGCCGGCAGAGTGCCGCCAGTTCTTCAACCGGCAGAATATAGCCAAACACATTGGAAACGTGCGTACATATGACAGCCTTCGTATCCCGCGTCATGGCGCGGTCAAAAGCAGTCAGTGTGTCGTCCGGATCGAACAGTGCGGATCCGGCGATTACGGCTTGGGCCCCCAGGCTATGGAGCGGCCGCATCACTGCATTATGCTCAAAACCGGAGACGACAACTCGGTCGCCCGGTTGAACAATGGTTTTAATCGCGAGGTTCAGGGCGTGGGTGGCGTTCAGCGTAAACACGACCTGTTCCGGAGATAGTTCGAAGAGTTCGCCGGCCAGCAGCCTGCAGGAAAAGGCGGTCTCCGCTGCCTTTCTGGCAGCCTCGTGGCCGCTGCGGCCAAGACTGGCGCAGGTTTTCATGGCGTCCAGTACGGCGGAATATACTTCCGGGGGCTTCGGCATGGTAGTTGCCGCATTATCCAAATAAATCAAAGCGGCACCTCCTGCGGAGGCGCGCCGGGATAGAGCCGGAACGCATGGTCAAAGGCCAGACCCTCCCTGCGCAGAAACGCCGCCGCGGTCTGCAGCGAAGCACCGTCAATCTGCAGGGCGTAGCCGCAGCCCTGGGCAGACAGACTCTTGGGCGTGCGGAGAAATGCTGCCACGATTCCCTTCCGGAGCAGCGCCGTGGCTGCGCTCTGTGCCCGGGTCATGGAGCGGAATGTGAGATAAAACTGATGCATAGGGCTACCCTCCCGTCCATCTTATGCAGCCGGTCCCTGCAGCGACATACGGGAAAACCTGACAGAGAAGTCTGATACTAAAATCTGTTTAAAATCTTCCATTCTATCCGGTCTGAATTGCGCCAGAATGCGTTATCTTCCTTGCTGGGCGCCAGCCCAGCTGCGTCATCTGCCTTTTCTGGCACAATTCATCCTCGGAAATCTTTTAAAGATTTCAAACAGATTTTAGTATGAAAGCCGATCCCTTTCGATGAAAGCGCCGGCCTTCTGGGTCTTCCTCAGAAAGCCGGCGGGGCATGGGATCCATGATTCTCTATCGTTCCTCCAGCAGGCAGACCGCGTGGGCGGCAATGCCCTCTTCCCTTCCTGTAAAGCCCAAGCGCTCCTCCGTTGTGGCCTTGATGTTGACCTGATCCGGGTCCGCGTGCAGGACCTGAGCAATCCGGCTCTTCATGGCCGGGATATACGGCGCCAGTTTCGGCTTCTGCGCCAGCACGGTGGCATCGACATTGCCGACTGTGTAGCCCTTTCGGCCGATGGCAAGACAGACCTCCCCCAGCAGAGCCATGCTGTCGGCTCCCAGATAGGCGTCGTCTGTATCCGGAAACATACCGCCGATATCGCCCAGGGCTGCGGCTCCCAGCAGGGCGTCCATGATGGCATGAGCCAGCACGTCCGCATCCGAATGGCCCTCCAGTCCTCCGGAATGGGGAATTTCCACGCCGCCGAGAATCAGCTTTCTGCCCTCGGTCAGGCGGTGAACGTCATACCCGTGTCCAATTCTCATCGATGCGTTCTCTCCTTTAAAATGGCTTCCGCCAGCAGAAGATCCGTCGGTGTTGTGACCTTTATATTCTCATCGGAACCATCCGTCAGATAGACGGACATCCCCATGGCCTCCACGGCGGAGCAGTCGTCGGTGATCGGCAGACTTTGCTCCAAGGCGCGCTGCAGGGCGCCGCGCAGCAGGTCGAAGTCAAATACCTGCGGTGTCTGGACCGCAAAGAGGGATGCGCGATCCGGAGTTCCGGTGACAATCCTGTTTTCCGCTGTTTTGATGGTGTCTTTCACGGGGACAGCTGGCGCTGCCGCGTGAAACGCTGCGGCCTTTTCGATGGTTTTCGCAATGATCTCAGGCGTAATCAACGGCCGCGCTCCGTCATGAATTGCCACCAGACGCGCATCGGCCAGCTGGTCCAATCCCCTGCTGACGGATTCCGCCCGACTGCTGCCGCCGGGGACGATCCCGGACACCTTGTCAAACCCATTGACCTGACAGAGGCGGCGCATGGGTGACAGCAATTCCTCCCTGGTCACAAGCACAATCTGAGAGATCCCGCTGCATTCCTGAAAGGCCCGTATGGTATGGGCAACCAGCGGCTCTCCGCACATCGAGGCCATGATTTTGTCAGTCCCCTGCATCCGGCTGGAGCTTCCGGCAGCAACAATGACTGCCGCACAGGATTCCGGCTTCTTGCGAAAGCACTGCTTTAAAATATTCAGCAAGCGAATCCTCCCCTCTTACAGCGCGCGGACCAGATCCTTGTAGGCTGCGCCGCGGACCATAAAGTTCTTGAATTGGTCAAAGGCTGCACAGGCCGGCGACAGCGTCACCACGTCCCCTTCCACAGCATGGGCATGGGCGTCCTTCACAGCCTCCTCCAGGGAAGAAACCATTTGTATTTCCGGTGCACCCTCCCGATAGTCCGGCGCCTGCAGCACAGCACTGCGGATTTTTTCCGCCGTGTGCCCACACAGGATCAGGCGCTTGACATGGGCGGTAATCTCCGGCCCCAGGACATCGAATGGAATATGCTTGTCGTATCCGCCGGCAATGAGGATTACTTTTTGGTCAAAGGAGTGAAGCCCTGCAATGGTGCGGCTGGGGCTGCTGGCAATGGAATCATTGTAGTAACGGACGCCATTTATGGTACGAACCAGTTCAATGCGGTGCTCCACGCCCTTGAATTGCCGGGCGACGGCAGCAACGTCCTCCAACGAAGCATATTCCCGGGTAGCGCAAAGAGCCGCCATATAGTTTTCCACATTATGAAGGCCCGGCAGGAGGATCTCGGAGCGCTTCATAACGGGCTTCCCCTGATCATACACCGTATCCCCTTCCAGCCAGGCTCCGCAGGACGGAACGGTCTTTCTGGAGAACCAGGAGACATGGCCTTTGGCTTTGGATGCAAAGGATGCTGTGATGTCATTATCCAGGTTGAGCACCAGCTGATCCTCCGCATTCTGATGCAAATAGATATTTTCTTTGGCCTGGACGTACTCTGCCATATCTTTGTGGACATCCAGATGGTTTGGTGCCAGATTCGTAATCACGGCGATATGCGGCGACTGCGTCATGTTCATCAATTGAAAAGAACTCAGTTCCACCACGGCCAAATGATCCGGCGCCATTTGGTGGGCCAGCGGCAGCAGCGGCTGGCCGATATTGCCGCCAAGCCAGACGGTTTTGCCGGCGTGACGGAGAATTTCTGCAATCAATGTGGTGGTAGTGGTCTTTCCGTCCGATCCGGTGACCGCCACGATCGGGCAGGGGCAAACTGAGAAGAAGGCCTCCATTTCCGATGTAATGACCGCGCCCCCTTCCCGCAGCCGCTGCAGGGCGGGCAGGTTCGGATGCATGCCCGGCGTCCGGAATACCACATCGGCCTCCAGGCCTTCCAGGTAATCCGGTCCGACATGAAGGACAGCGCCTGCCTGCTCCAACTCCAAAACATCGTGGTCCAGGGATTCCCGCGGTGTTTTGTCACAGGCGGTCACGGAAATACCGAACTGCAGCAAAAGGCGGATCAACGGCCGGTTGCTGACCCCAATCCCCAGCACAGCCACTTGTTTGCCCAAGAGAGTCCGAAAATATGTTTCCACCATGGAATTCATGGCACTCGCCTCATTTCTGATACAATAGATTGCCGCTGAAAGGCCATTTCAAAGAAGTTCATACCGGCGCCTGCTTACATACATTTCAGGCAGGTATTAACCCGACAGCAAACTCAGAGATATTATATCCGCTCCTTTCCAATTTTTCAATTCATTTGACAATCAGGCAGAAATAAAGTAGAATAACGCTGCGACCGGGTCGGACAGTCGCGTGTGCAGCGCCGAAAGGCCGTACATGAGGAAAGTCCGGGCTCCACAGGGCAAGGATAACGGGTAACGCCCGCCGAAGGCGACTTCAGGAAAAGTGCAACAGAGAGATACCGCCCCGCGTTGACGGGGTAAGGGTGGAAAGGTGCGGTAAGAGCGCCCCCGATGGTGTGGAAGCATCCATCGCTGTAAACTCTATTCGGAGCAACACCGCAGAGGAGGCAAGGCTGGCCCGGCTGCTTCCGAGAAGGTGGCTGGAACGCAGCGGCAACGCTACGTCTAGATAGATGACTGTCGATTACAGAACCCGGCTTACAGACCCGATCGCAAAACAAGGGAGTATGGTTTTAGCCATGCTCCCTTGTTCTATTTGTCCGGATCTTTCTTGAGAAGGGCCAATTGTTTTGTGAAATCCGCCATGCAGATTTCTGTTGATTTTAGCATGGTAAAGCGTTAGAATATTACCATGGTAGTAAAAGAAAGGAAATGGCCCATGGATATTCTGCACCAGGAAAATGTTGACCATCTCTTCCAGGCAATTCTGTCCCTTCAGACCCTGGAGGAATGCTACGCTTTTTTTGAAGATGCCTGCACCATCAAGGAGATACAGGAAATTGCCCAGCGCTTTGATGTGGCTTCGCAGCTTTGGAAGGGCAAAAGCTACAGTGAAATTAACCAGGCGACAGGAGCCAGCACGGCGACCATTTGCCGGGTCAAAAAATGCCTGCTGTACGGAAACAGCGGCTACCGGTCAGTGCTGAACCGCATTTCACCAAAGGAGAATTCGGATGTCTGAATTGAGGAAGCTGGAAGAACAGGTGATTCTCTCCCTGCGGGAGCTGTATCACAAATATGGATATTCCCAGTTCAAAATGAGCAAGTTTGAGCCCTATGCGCTCTATCTGCAAAACAAAGAGTTTCTGGTCTCGGAGGGCGTCATCACCTTCACGGACACAGACGGAACTCTGATGGCGTTGAAGCCGGACGTCACCTTGTCCATTGTCAAGAACTATCGCAACGACAGCGCATCGCTTCAGAAGGTCTGCTACAATGAAAATGTCTATCGGATCGCCGGCCCGGGAAAGGGATACCGGGAGATTATGCAGACCGGATTGGAGTGCCTGGGCGACATCGGTCTTTATGAGCTGGGTGAGGTGCTGCTCCTGGCGGCCAAAAGCCTGCAGTGCATTTCCCCCAAGTTTTTCCTGAACATTTCGCATTTGGGAATTCTGGAATCCCTTCTGCGGGAGATGGAGCTCGGAGAAGACGCCATGCAGGCGGTGCTGCAATGTCTGCAGGAGAAGAATGAAGCCTCCCTGCGGGATTTCTGCCGCGGCGCACCGTCTGAACGGGTGGATCTTCTGGCTGCGCTCATGATGGAAAACAGCTGCATCTCACAGGCGGTGGCGTTACTGCCGCCCAGCCAGGGCCGGGACGAACTGCAGACGCTGGCTGCCCTGCTGGAGCAGGCCGGTCTGGCGGAACATGTGCGGCTGGATTTCTCCATTATCGGCGACCGCAATTATTACAATGGCATCGTTTTCCGGGGTTATATGGAAGGAATTCCTACGGAAGTGCTGTCCGGCGGTCAGTATGACCGTCTGCTGATGCGGCTGGGTAAACGTGCCAAAGGCGTTGGTTTTGCTGTTTATCTGGATCAGCTGGAGCTGTTGGAAAACCGCCAGCGGAGCTATGATACAGATACCGTCCTGCTTTACTCAGACGATGCGGATATTCTGGCTTTGTCAGCAGCGGCGAAACAGCTGGCCGAAAGCGGCGTGCTGGTCGCAAAGCGCATACCGCCGCGCATGACCTGCCGCCGTGTCATGCGCTTTCAGGATGGGAGGGTCACGGAGATTGAACACCATGGTTAATATTGCGCTTCCCAAGGGACGGCTGGGAGAAAAAGTCTATGACCTGTTTGAGGCGTCCGGATATGCGTGCCCGTCCATCCGCGAAAACAGCCGGAAGCTGATTTTTGAAAATGAATCTGCCGGCGTTCGTTTCTTCTGGGTCAAACCCTCCGATGTGGCGATCTATGTGGAGCGGGGCGCAGCGGACCTGGGCGTGGCCGGTAAAGACATTCTGCTGGAATACGCGCCGCAGGTCTATGAGCTGCTGGATCTGCACATGGGCAATTGCCGCATGGCTGTGGCGTCCAAGCGCGGCTTCCGGGACAATCCGGATAAAACCCTGCGTGTTGCCACAAAGTTTACCAATATTGCGAAAAAATACTATGGTGACCAGTGCCGTGATATTGACATCATTCATCTCAACGGCTCCATTGAGCTGGCCCCCATTCTGGGATTGTCCGATGTGATCGTGGACATTGTCGAGACTGGTACCACACTGAAAGAAAATGACCTGGTTGCCTATGAGACGATCGTGCCAATCAGCGCACGTCTCATCAGCAACAAGGCCGGCTATCAATTCAAATATGCAGAAATCTCAGCCATTGTTACGGCGCTGAAAGGTCAGGTGAACCCCGGATGATGAAAATTCTCAAGGAAGGCGACGTGTCTGCCCAGGAAATTCTTTCCCGCGCTGGATCCGGCGTGGATGTATCAGCCACAGTCTCTGAAATTCTGGCGGATGTACGGCAGAATGGCGATTCGGCGCTGTTCCAGTACTGTGAGCGCTTCGATCATGCCCACCTTACGGCGCTGGAAGTCAGCAGCGAGGAAATGGATGCCGCGATGGCGGCTGTGGACCCCGGTTTTCTGGACATTCTCCGGGAAGCTGCGGAGAACATTCGAAGCTTCCACCGGCAGCAGCTGCGCAGCAGCTTTATTCTGACGGAGAAACCAGGCGTGGTCATGGGACAGAAAATCATCCCCATTGAAAAAGTGGGCCTGTATGTGCCGGGCGGCACGGCAGCCTATCCCTCCACGGTGCTGATGGACGCCATCCCCGCCAAGCTGGCTGGCTGTCGTGAGATTGTCATTGTTTCGCCGCCTGGCCCCGGCGGCAAGCTGCCGGACGCCATTCTGGCCGCGGCCAGAATCGCAGGCGTTGACCGGGTTTTCAAGGTTGGCGGCGCCCAGGCCATTGGCGCTCTGGCCTACGGCACCCAGTCCATCCCCAAAGTGGACAAAATTGTCGGGCCGGGCAACGCCTATGTGGCGGAAGCGAAGCGTCAGGTCTTTGGGCTGGTATCCATTGATATGATTGCAGGCCCCAGCGAGATTCTGGTTGTAGCCGACGGAAGCAGCAATCCCGTCCACCTGGCCGCCGACCTGCTGAGCCAGGCGGAACATGACCGGATGGCCAGCGCGGTTTTGATTACCGACAGCATGGCATTGGCTGCGGCTGTACAGGAAGAGGTGGAACGCCAGCTGCAGCTGCTGCCGCGGCAGGAGATTGCCAGGGCCTCCATAGACAGCAACGGCAAAATTATTGTGACGGACAGCATACCCAGGGCCATCGAAATTGCCAATGATCTGGCGCCGGAGCATTTGGAGCTGTGCGTGGACAGTCCTTTTGATTATCTGGACGCCGTCCGCAATGCCGGTTCCATCTTCCTGGGCCGCTATTGTCCAGAAGCGCTGGGCGATTATCTGGCCGGCCCCAACCATACCCTGCCCACCAGCGGCACAGCCCGGTTCTCCAGTCCCCTCTCCGTGGATGATTTTGTGAAAAAGTCCCAATACACCTATTTTACCCGGGAAGCGCTGCAGAAAGTATCCGGCAGCATCGCCGCCTTTGCAGAAAAAGAGGGCCTGCAGGCCCACGCCCGCAGCGCCCTGATCCGGTTTGAGGAGTCCCAGTCATGAGCAAATTCTTGAATGACCGCTATCAGAGCCTGTGTGTCTATACCCCCGGCGAACAGCCCCGGGATCAGGTCTATGTCAAACTGAATACCAACGAATCCCCCTTCCCCGCAGCGCCGCAGGTGGTCGCCGCCATCGGGGAAAAGGAACTGCAAGACCTGCGGCTGTATTCCGATCCCACCTGCAAGCCCCTGCTGGAAAAGCTGGCGCAGACGTATCATGTGACGCCGGAGAATGTGTATGTCTCCAATGGCTCCGACGATATTTTGAATTTCGCCTTTATGGCGTTTTCCGGCACTCCGGGACGGGTCATCTTTCCGGACATCACCTACGGCTTTTATCAAGTCTATGCAGACCTGTATCAAATTGAAGCCAAAAAGATCCCGCTGTCCGAGGATTTTTCCGTGGATTACCGAGATTACTGCCACCAAGATTCCATGATTGTACTGGCCAATCCCAATGCCCAGGTGGGCCGTGCGCTGCCCCGGCGGCAGATGGAGGAGATCATCGCCACCAATCCCGATCATGTGGTACTGGTGGACGAGGCCTATGTGGACTTCGGCGCGGAGAGCTGCGTACCGCTGATTCAAAAATATCCCAACCTGCTTGTGGTTCAGACCTTTTCCAAGTCCCGCAGTCTGGCCGGCGCGCGTCTGGGCTTTGCCATCGGCGATCAGGCCCTGATTGCGGACCTGAACCGGCTGAAGTATTCCACGAATCCCTACAATATCAACCGGCTGACCATGGCTGCCGGCGTTGCGGCTCTGGACGCCGCGGCATACTACGAAGCCAACTGCCGCAAGATTATGGCGGCCAGGGATTATGCCGCGCAGGCGCTGGAGGGTCTGGGCTTCACGGTGATCCCCTCCCAGGCAAACTTCCTCTTTGCGGCCCATCCCCAGGTGAGCGGAATGGACCTATACACAGAGCTGAAGCGGCGGGGCATTCTGGTTCGCCATTTTGAGGAGCCGCGAATCCGAAATTTCAACCGCATCACCATCGGCACCATGGAGCAAATGCAGCTTCTGGTCGGCACCATCTCTGACATTCTGGGAGGCAGCTTATGAGAACGGCGCAATTGGAACGCAAAACAGCAGAGACCCAAATTTCCCTTTCCCTGAACCTGGACGGCACTGGGAAAAGCCGGATTGACACCGGCTGTGGGTTCCTGGATCATATGCTGACGCTCTTTGCCAGGCACAGCCGCTTTGATCTGGACGTGCAGTGCCAGGGAGATACCCAGGTGGACGACCACCACACCGTGGAGGATATCGGAATTTGCCTGGGGAAGGCCTTTGACCAGGCCCTCGGGGACCGCCGGGGTATTAACCGCTATGGATCCGCGACGCTCCCCATGGACGAAGCCCTGATTCTCACCGCCGTCGATTGTTCCGGCCGGGGGCTTCTGGTCTATGGCCTGGAGATTCCGACGGAGAAAATTGGCACCTTTGATACGGAATTGACGGAGGAGTTCTGGCAGGCATTCTCCCGCTGCGCCAATCTGACTTTGCACATCCGGCAATTGGCCGGGCGCAACAGCCACCATATCGTGGAAGGGGCCTTTAAGTCGGCTGCCCGGAGTCTCCGGCAGGCCGTGGCGCCGGATCCCGCCGCTGCCGGAGAGATTCCTTCGACGAAAGGGGTTCTGTGATGCTGGCGATCATTGACTATGGCGTTGGAAACCTGTTTTCCCTCCGCTGTTCGCTGGAAAAAGTTGGCGCCGAGGTGGTCGTCTCCCGGGACCCCGCTGTGCTGCGGCAGGCGGAAAAGCTGATTCTGCCCGGCGTCGGCGCGTTTGGCGATGCGGCGGAAAAGCTGCGGGCCAGCGCCCTGGACCGGGTGATACTGCAGGAGGCAGCCGACGGCAAGCCGCTGCTGGGTATCTGCCTCGGTATGCAGCTGCTTTTTGAAACCAGTGAGGAATACGGGACGCATCAGGGATTGGGCCTGCTCCGGGGGCGCGTCGTTTCCATGGAGGGACGAATTCCCGCTTCCCTGCCCATTCCCCACATGGGATGGAATGCCCTGCATTTTCAGCAGCCGGCCTGTCCCCTGTTTTCCGGGATTCAGGAGGGAGACTTTGTATATTTTGTCCACTCCTATTATGCGGTGGACTGTGCAGACAGTCTGGCTGCCACCGCCCAGTACGGTGCGGACCTGACAGCGGCGGTAGCACAGGGAAATGTCTATGGCTGTCAGTTCCATCCGGAAAAAAGCGGACGGATCGGTTTGCAAATTCTGAAGGCGTTCTGCGATTTGGAGGTTTGAGATGCTGATTTTTCCGGCAATTGATCTGGTACAGGGGCAGGCCGTGCGCCTGTTCCGGGGCGATTACGCCCAAATGACCGTCTATGACGCCGATCCCCTGCGGGTCGCCCAGGCCTTCCAGGCCCAAGGAGCGTCCTGCCTGCACTTGGTGGATTTGGAAGGGGCGAAAAACGGCGGAACCCCCAATTTGGAGGTGATTACCCGCATTGTGTCGGAGACTTCCCTCTTTACGGAGGTCGGCGGCGGGATTCGCTCCATGGAAACGGTGGAAACCTATCTCACAGCCGGCGTCAGCCGTGTGATTCTGGGCACGGCCGCCGTTACCGATGAAGCTTTTCTGCAGCAGGCCGTTGCCGCATGGGGCAGCCGCATTGCTGTGGGCGTCGATATCCGGGACGGCTATGTTTCCATCAAGGGATGGACGGAGCAGTCCGCATACACCTGCGGCCAATTCTTTGAAAAGATGCAGAAACTGGGGGTCCAAACCATTATCTGCACGGATATCTCCCGGGACGGCGCCATGGCCGGAACCAATCTGGACCTCTACCGGCAGCTGTCGCAGGCCTACCGGATGGACATTGTGGCCTCCGGCGGCGTGTCCTCCCTGGCCGATGTCAAAGCCCTGCGGGCGATGGACCTCTACGGTGCGATCATCGGAAAAGCCTATTATACCGGCGCCATTGACCTGCGCCAGGCAATCGAGGTGGCGGCATGATTACAAAACGAATAATTCCCTGCCTGGATGTGAAGGACGGCCGTGTGGTCAAGGGAGTCAATTTCCTGGGTCTGGCAGACGTTTCCTCCCCTGTGAAGCTGGCCCAATTCTACAGCGACTGCGGCGCAGATGAGCTGGTGTTCTATGACATCACGGCCTCCGCCGAAGGCCGGGCACTGTTTACGGACATTCTCCGGGAAACTGCCAGCCAGGTATTTATTCCGCTGACTGTGGGCGGCGGCATCAACACCATTGACGATTTTGACCGGGTTCTGAAATGCGGCGCCGACAAGGTCAGCGTCAATTCCGGCGCCATCCGCAATCCATCCCTGATTCAGGAGGCCGCCAAGAAATACGGCAATCAGTGCGTGGTGCTGTCCTGCGATGTGAAGCGGGTTGATGGGGAGTTCCGGGTCTTTGCAAAAGGCGGCCGGGAGGACACAGGCCTGGAGGCCATTGCCTGGATCAAATCCTGCGTCGCCGCCGGCGCCGGCGAAGTTGTGGTCAATTCCATTGACACCGACGGCGTCCGCCAGGGCTTTGACTTGCCCATGCTGGAAGCGGTTTGCGCCGCAGTTCATGTTCCGGTCATTGCTTCCGGCGGCGCGGGCTCTGCAGAGGATTTTGTCACCCTGTTTCAAACAATTCCCGATCTGTCCGCCGGCCTGGCGGCCTCCATTTTTCATTTCGGTGAAGTGGAGATTCCGGCTTTGAAGCGGATGCTCCGGGAGCACAATATTCATGTGAGGGATTGAAATGCTGGATTTAAACACTTTAAAATTTGATGAAAAGGGCCTGATTCCTGCCATTGTGGTGGATGCGGAAACAAAAAAAGTTTTGACCCTGGCCTATATGAACCGGGAGAGCCTGGAAATTTCCATCCGGGAAAAGCGAACCTGCTTTTGGAGCCGCTCCCGCCAGACCCTCTGGCGGAAGGGCGAGACCAGCGGCAATGTGCAGCACATCGTCTCCATCACCGCCGACTGCGACCGGGATGCCCTGACGGTTCTGGTGGAGAAAGAAGGCCCGGCCTGTCATCTGGGTGCCGACTCCTGCTTTGAGACGACAGTCTGGGAAAATGACGAACTCCACCCTTTTTCCCTGGACGGCCTGATGGAGATGCTGGTCGGCCGAAAGCAGGAAAAAAAGGAGGGCTCCTACACCTCCTACCTGTTTGAAAAGGGCATAGACAAGATTCTGAAAAAAGTCGGCGAGGAATCCACGGAAGTGATTATCGCCGGAAAGGCCGGCGATCAGCGGGAGACCATCTATGAAATCGCAGATTTGACCTATCATGTTCTGGTTCTGATGATTGAAATGGGAATCTCCCTGGAGGACATCCGCAGAGAATTGGCCTCCCGCCATGTGATTGACAAGAAAATCAAGCAGGAAAAAATGGTATAAAACTTCATGCGCAGTATTGCGCACCACGATCATGGGCAAAAGCCAGAG